>SLBH01000066.1 GCA_007126415.1 Spirochaetales bacterium | reverse complement strand
GCGCGAACTGCGGTGTGGGCTGTCATCTCGAGGTATACGGCAAGAAAGGCAAGCTTGCGCGCATCGAGAGCGTTGATGTCGCGCCGAACTTCGCGACGCTGTGCGTGAAGGGGCGCTTCGGGCATACCTACCTCAACTCCGAAGACAGGCTTACGCAGCCGATGATACGTCGCGGGCACGGACTCGTGCGGGTTTCGTGGGAGGAAGCGATCGGTGAGATCGCGAGCCGAGTGAAGGCCATCAAGGCCGAGTACGGCCCCGACGCAATCGGCGGTATCGCCTCCTCAAAGAGCACCAACGAAGAGAACTACTTGTTTCAGAAGTTTATGCGCACCGTGATCGGGACAAACAACGTCGATCACTCCAACCGCTACTGCGAGGCGCCTTCCTCGGCCGCGCTGACCGACGCCTTCGGGTACGGCAGCATGACGAACTCAATCGCCGAGCTCAAGCACGCCAAATGTATTCTTGTCGCCGGCTCCAACACCACCGCGACGCATCCGGTGCTTGCGCGCCAGATCAAGAACGCGGCGCGCGTGTACGGTGCCAAGCTCATTGTGGTAGACCCGCGCGAGATAGAGCTCAACCGCTGGTCGAGCCTATGGCTCCGGCCCAATAGCGGCACCGATCTCACCTGGATCAACGGGCTGTTGCATATCATCATCGAGGAAGGTCTGCACGACGAAAGCTTCATCGCCGAACGCACCGAGGACTTTGAAAAGGTCAAGGAGGCCGTTGCCGAGTATACACCCGAGAAGGTCTCCGAGATCACCGGTATCACGGTTGAGGAGCTCCGTAAGGCGGCGCGTATGTACGCCGAGGCCGAGACCGCTGCGGTGGTGTGCGCCACCGGTATTACGCAACACATCGGCGGTGCCGACAACGTGCGCGCGCTCGCGAACCTCGCGCTCGCAACCGGAAACATCGGCCGCCCGTCAACCGGCGTCAACCCGCTGCAAGGGCAGAACAACAGCCAAGGCGCCTCGGATATGGGCGCCATCCCGGAGATGCTTCCCGGCTACGCGCCGCTGGCCGACCTCACCGCGCGCGAGCGCTTCATGCAGGTCTGGCGAGCGGACCTCCCGACGCGCCCGGGTCTTACCGCGTCCGAGATGCTGAAACCCCGCGAGGATGACCCGCTGAAGGCACTCATCGTGGTGGGAAGCAATCCGCTCCTTTCTGCGCCGAACGGAAGGAGCGTGCGCAAACTGCTGCGCGAGGACCTCGAGCTCTTGGTGGTGGTAGATCCGTTTCTGACCGAAACCGCCGAGATCGCCGATGTGGTGTTGCCGGCGGCCACCTTCCTCGAGAAAGACGGGAGCTTCACCAATACCGAGCGCCGAGTGCATAAGGTAAACCGCTTCTGCAGCCCTCCCGGGCGAGCAAAGCCCGACTGGGAGATCTTCTCGGCGCTCGCGGTCGCGCTCGACGCACCGATGCCGTACCAAAGCACATCCGAGATTATGCAGGAAATCGCGCGCGTCGCGCCGATTTACGGCGGCATCTCGCATGAGCGCCTCAGCGGTAACGGGGTACAGTGGCCCTGCCGCTCGCGCGAGGACGAAGGCACGCAGTATCTCTACGCCGAGCGGTTCATGACAGAAAGCGGCAAGGCTCGGTTCCAAGCGGTCTCCGACGGGGCGCGTGTCCCCGAAACCAGCGAGGAGTATCCGCTGACGCTGACGACCGGACGGAGCCATTTCCACCTTCGCACCGGCACCATGAGCCGACGCTCCGAGGCGCTTACCTCCTACGTGAACGAGCCGTATATCGAGCTCAGTCCAGTCGATGCCGAGCAGATCGGAGTACATCAGGACGAGGTCGTGATCGTGCGTACCCAATGGGGCGAGATAGAGACCAAGACGCATATCACCGATCGCGTGAAACCGGGCTTGGTGTTCTTGCCGTACCACTTTTTTGAGTCGCCGACTAACGCGCTCACCAGTGATGAGCTCGACGAAACCGTGAAGAATGCCGAGCTGAAAGCGACGCCGTGCCGGGTAGAGCCGAAGCCGGTCGACGAGATCGAGACGATACGGAGGTAATCATCGTGGACCTAAAGCGCATAGACGAAATCATCAGTCAGCATACCGACACCCATGACGGCGCATACCCTCCGGTCATCCCGATTTTGCAGGATATACAGTCGGAGTATCGCTGGCTGCCGGAGCCGGCGCTGGTGCACACCGCGAAACGGTTGCGGGTACCGCTGGTGGACCTGTACGGGATCGCGACGTTCTACCAGTCGTTTCGCTTGACGCCCCCGGGGGAGCATCAGATCAACCTCTGCATGGGTACCGCGTGCCACGTGGAAGGCGCGCCGTTAATCCTCGGGAAGCTCGAGCGAAAGCTCGGAATCAAGGCCGGGGAGGTCACCGAGGACGGGAAGTTCGGGCTCGACGAGGTGCGCTGCGTCGGCTGTTGTGCCTTGGCGCCGGTTATGGTGGTAGATGAAGACTACCACTCGCTCAAGGGCAAGAAGGATGTCGGTAAGATTATCGACGAAAAGCGCAAATCCGACGAGAAGGTTAGTAACTAATGGAAAGACTAACGAGCCTCGAGAAGTTTCACGAACTACAGAGTACCGTGCGAGCCGAGCGCCCCGAGGATCGGCCCCAGGTAATTATCTCGGCCGGCACCTGCGGACAGGCGCGTGGTGCTAACGGCGTATATGACGCGTTTCGCGACGCACTCGCCGAGCGAAACCTATCTGAGAAGGTAGAGCTCAAGCGCACCGGCTGCCACGGTTACTGTGAGGTTGAGCCGAACGCGCTGGTGCTGCCGCAAGGGGTGTTCTACGCGCATCTCGAGCCCAAGAACATCGCCGAGATCGTCGACGAGACGATCGTGAACGGCAGGGTGGTCGAGAAATATGTGGTTGCGAATGCCGACGGCAGCGAGCATTTCGCTCTCGCGCAGGAGCTTCCGTTTTACCGAAGGCAGCAACGAAACCTCCTCACGCTGAACACGCTGATCGAGCCGACCAAGATCGAGGACTACCTCGCGCTGGACGGCTATGCGGCGTTCGCGAAGGCGCTGAGTTCGATGTCGCGGCCGGAGGTAATCGAGGAGATGAAGCGCTCCGGCCTGCGCGGGCGCGGCGGCGGCGGATTTCCGACCGGGATGAAGTGGGAGTTCTGCTACAAAGAGCAGGCCGACCTCAAGTACGTGGTATGTAACGCCGACGAGGGTGACCCCGGTGCTTATATGGACCGCAGTTTGCTCGAGGGGAATCCGCATGTGGTGATCGAGGGCATGTTGATCGGCGCGTACGCGGTCGGGGCGCAGCACGGATACATCTACGTGCGCGACGAGTACCCGATCGCGGTGCGGCACCTGCAGATCGCGATCGAGCAGGCGCGAGAGCTTGGGTTGCTCGGGGAGTCGATTCTCGGCACCGATTTCAGCTTCGACCTGCAGATGAGCCGCGGTGCCGGTGCGTTTGTGTGCGGCGAGGAGACGGCGCTGCTTCACTCGATAGAGAGTAAGCGCGGCATGCCTCGCCAGCGCCCCCCGTTTCCGGCTCAGAGCGGGCTTTGGGGTAAGCCGACGAACATCAACAACGTCGAGACCTGGGCCAACGTGCCGCTGATCGTGAACAAAGGAGCCGACTGGTTTGCGGCGCAAGGAACCGAGCAGAGCAAGGGAAGCAAGATCTTTGCGCTCGTCGGCAAGATTCGCAACACCGGTTTGGTCGAGGTTCCGATGGGTATCACGCTGCGCGAGCTGGTGTACGACGTCGGCGGCGGCATCCCGAACGATAAGCAGATCAAGGCGGTCCAGACCGGGGGCCCGTCCGGCGGCTGTATCCCGGCGCACTTGTTAGACCTTCCGGTTGACTTCGACGCGCTACGCGAGGCCGGTTCGATCATGGGTTCCGGCGGTATGGTGGTGATGGACGAAGCAACCTGCATGGTCGACGTCGCGAAGTACTTCCTCGAGTTTCTCGAGGGCGAGTCGTGCGGGAAGTGCACTCCGTGTCGGATGGGAACGCCGCTGATGCTCGAGATCGTAGAGCGCATCTGCGACGGCCACGGAACGCCGGAAGACCTCGACACACTCGAGAGTCTCGCGAAAACGATCAAGAACTGTTCGTTATGCGGACTCGGCCAAACCTCGCCGAACCCGGTGCTCTCGACGCTGCGCTATTTCCGCGATGAGTACGAGGCACATGTTTACGACAAAGTCTGCCCGGCTTGTCTCTGTCAGAATCTCATCCGCTACGAGATAGACCAAGACACCTGTATCTCGTGCGATCGCTGCCGCAAGGCCTGCCCGGTTGAGGCAATCACCGGGGAGCTCAAGCAGCACAACTACTATATCCACAATCACCTCTGTATTCGCTGCGGAGCGTGTGAAGAGCAGTGTCCGGTTAGCGCGATCAGCCGCCTTCCGGGTTACAATCCGCCGGCCGACGGAGCGGAGGCCAAGAAGCAGTCTCCCTCGCACTCAACAGCGGTTGGAAGCGCAGGAGGAGAGCAGTAAGATGGCTAAGGAAGTAACCATAACCATCGACGGCCGTGAGGTCCGGGCTGAGGAGGGTGCAAACCTTCTGCAAACTGCCCGAGATGCCGGTGTCGATATCCCGGGACTATGTTATCACCCAAAGTTGAGCCCCACCGGCGCCTGTCGGCTCTGTATGGTGAAGATCAACGGACGGGCCATGCCGTCCTGCATGACCGAGATCAAAGACGGCATGGAGGTCACGGCGTTCGATGAGGAGCTCGAGTCGTGGCGCGTCACCGGGCTCGACATCATCCTCAACGAGCATGAGTGCGCCTGTACCGGCTGCCACATGGCCGGGGGGTGCAGCCTCCAGGACCTCGCGTGTCGCTACGGCCTGATCGGGCTCAATCGGCAACGCTTCCGTCGGTTTTACAAGGAGATCGAAGGCAAGTTGTCGCGCCTGCCGGGACTCGACCGCTTGCTCAACAGAATCGCCGAGCGAAAGACGCCTACGATGGACGAACCGACGCCCGCCTATAGCGGTCGTCACGCCGACTGCGTGCGCTGCGGGTATTGTATCGAGGCCTGCCCGATGGACCTCTATCCGATCATGATTGTAGACGCCTATTTGCAGGACGATCGCGCGCTCCTGAAGAAGCTCTACCCCGAGGACTGCATCCGCTGCGACATGTGCGCGTACTGCTGCCCGGGTGAGATCAAGCTGCCCTGGTATATCCAGCAAGCGGTTCCGGTGAAGCGTTCCGTGAGCGGCTCGGCAAGCCGGCAAACCGCGTCGAAGTGACGAGAGCGACGAGAGGAAGACAGACATGCAGAAGCTGTTAAAGCAGAATGTAATCATGGCGGTCGTGTTCATCGTCTTACTCGGCGCCGCGATGGGCGCGGTGGTGGGGTACGGCGAGTCGGTTTACAACCCGTTTACGATCGCGGCCGGCGACCCCGAGGCCGCCGAGGAGCCTCCCGCAGAGCCCGAGGATGAGCCCGCAGAGGAGCCGGCGGCCGAGGCGCAGGTGCTGCAGGGTAGCGCCGAGGGGTACGGCGGAGAGCTCACGGTTGAGGTGGAGCTTGCCGACGGTGAGATTGTGGCGGTTCGCGTGGTGGATCACAGCGAGACGGCCGGACTGTCGGACCCGGCGATAGAGCAGGTGCCGGCTGCGGTTGTGGAGGCGCAGAGCACCGAGGTCGACAGCGTGAGCGGGGCCACCGTGACGAGCGAGGCAATCAAGGCCGCGGTGCAGGCGGCCTTGGACGATGCCGGCTTGTGAGCGAGTTTCGGCAGGAGGCTCCGCAGCATCGGCAGGAAGCGGCCGCGTAGCGCCTCGTTGAACGGGGGCTGCAGTCATCCAATGTGTACAACGCGGGCGGAGGGTTCTTCGTCCGCTTTTTTCTGTGGGGCGCCCGGCTCGGTGCGAAGAGCGCCTGAAAAGCGGGCGACCCTGAGTCCGATCGCGCTTGTCTAACTCAGTTTTCACGGTCTATGATACACGCACCACAACCATGAATAGACGTTTTTTGTATCGTTCGTTTCTCGCGGTGTTCGTGATGATCTTATTTGGGCTCGGCGGGTGTGCCTTGATGCCCGACCCGGACGAGCCCCCGGAGGATCCGCCGGAAAAGCCTGAGGTGGTTGATGAGCCGGAGCCGGTTGAGGAAGCCTACCAAAGCATTAGCCTTTTTGTGGCAACCGGCGACGCCGAGGCCGCGCTCGAGGAGTACCGGCGTGCCGAGATCGAGGATCCCGACGATCCGGATACGCTCGTGTTGCTCGCGCAGTTACTCACGGCCGCCGGTTTAGTTGAAGAAGCGCAACAGACGCTCGATGAGGTGCTTGCCGAGGATCCTGAGAATCTCGATGCACTGTACCACTCGGCGTTGCTCGCCGGGTTCCGTGGCGAACATGAAAAGCAGGAACTGCGCTTGACCGAGCTCGTTGAGCGTCATCCGGAAAACGCCCGTGCGCACGCGGCGCTGGGGGAGCTCTATATGGAGCGCGAGGAGTACGATGATGCGCGCGCCGCGTTCGAGACCGGGCTCGAACACGATGAAGAAGAGTTTGTGGCGTTACGCGGGCTCGGAAACGTGCTGTTGCGACAGGAAGAGTACGAAGAGGCCGAAGGTGTACTCACACGTGCAATTGAGCGCGAGCCTGAGTTTCCGTTTTCGTACGTTGATCGCAGCCGTGCACGGCTGCGGGGGGGCGACCCTGCCGGAGCCGAACAGGATCTGACCGACGCAATCGAGCTGGAACCCGAGTACGCCTGGAACTACCTCGATCGTGGTCGTATTAGAGCTCAAAGAGGTCGGCTGGAGCCTGCGAAGGAAGACTTCAACCGCGCGATCGAGCTCGAGCCTGATATTTTTATGTTCTACGTTCACCGTGCGCGTGTACACGACTCGCTTGGCCAGGTCGAGGACGCGGTTGCGGATTACCGTACTGCGTTTGAGATGCGCCCGGACTATCACGAGGGCTATGCGCATTTCGCGAGTTTGCTGTACCTCACCGGAGCGTTCGATGAGGCTGCCGAGTACTTCGATGAAGCGTACCGGATAAACCGTGAGTTTCACGAGTATATGCTGCTCGCGGCGTTGTCCTGGAAGGAAGCCGACGAGGAGCACCATGCGCGGCAGTATGTCCGTGAACACCTCGGCCGCATCAACCGTGAGCACGTGTTCTACGACGTCGCACGTTTCTACATGACCCCGTCCAATGAAGGAAATCTGCTACGGCGCATTCAGAATATCGGCGATGAATACAGTAAGGCGCAGGCACGGTTCTTCGTCGCCGCGCAGTACGAGCTACTCGGCAGAACGCGCAGTGCGCGCGAGCTGTATCATCAGGCCGCCGATTTTTCCGGAACCGGGATGATAGAGACGCGCTTAGCCGAGCACAATCTTGAGCGCGATAGGTAAAGCTGTATGAAAGGGTTGCAGGAGCTGATCTCCAGCCTCGACCGAAAGCGCCAGATCGTGATACAGGCGCACGACTTTCCTGATCACGACGCGGTTGCGAGCGCGTACGGACTCGCTCATCTGCTGGAGCTCAACGAAATCCGCGCTTTTCTGAGCTACGGGGGCGAAATTCAGAGCCAGTCGCTCACCGAGGCGATTCGAGTACTTGAGATTCCAATCGTGCCGAGTGCAAAGCTGATGCCGTCGCACGACGCACAGATTATCGTGGTCGACGGGTTTGCCGGCAACAAGAACATGACCGGGATGCCGGGCGAAGTGGTCGGCGTGATCGATCACCACACGCCGCCGACCGAGCCCGATTGCCGATACTGGGATATACGGGAGCACTATGGTTCGTGCTCTACGATCATATACGAGTACTACAAGATCGCTACTGCCGAGATGACGCCGTCGGTCGCGACGGCGCTGCTGATGGGGTTGATGATGGACACGGCGTTCATGACGCGCGGAGTTTCCAAGATTGACCTCGAGGCGTTCTCAACACTATTTTTTCAGGGCGACTGGAAGACCGGAAGTCGCTTGCTGAAGAACTCGCTCTCGCTGCGCGATCTCGGGGTGTTCCGCGAGGCGATCAACTCCTGCATCGTTGCCGAGGATTTCTGCTTCCTGTTGATTCAAAAGGAATGCAGTCCCGAGGTCATGGCCTTGGTTGCGGATTTCTTTTTGGGTTTGCGCGAGGTACACTTCGTGGTGGCGGTTGCACCGGACCGCGAGGAGTATCGTCTCTCGGTCCGCAGCGAGGACCACGCACGGCCCAGCGATGTTGTGATCAAGCTCGCGCTCGAAGGGATCGGAGCCGGCGGAGGGCACATTCACATGGGCGGCGGCAGTATTCCACACGACTTATTTCCGGGCGAGGAGGGGCTGCGCCGCCGCTTCATGACCGCCCTCGGGATGGACTAACCGAATGCATTCAACAGACCAACGACCACCCTCGCAAGACGTTACCGAGCTCACGCTCGGAGGGCGTCGTTTCACGATACTCGGCACCGCGCATGTATCGCGGGCAAGCGTAGACGCGGTTCGCGAGCTTATCGCGGCCGAGCGGCCGGACCGAGTCTGTGTCGAGATCGACGCGGGGCGCTATAACTCCTTGACCGACCCCGATGCATGGCGAAAGCTCGATATCTTTCGGGTGCTACGGGAGCGCAAAGGCTTCCTCCTGCTTGGAAACCTTGTCCTTGCCTCGTTCCAGAAGCGTCTTGGCTTAGACTTGGGTGTCAAGCCGGGGGCCGAGATGCTGGCCGCGATCGAGGCTTCCGAAGAGCTCGAGGTTCCGTACTCATTCTGCGACCGCGAGATCCAAACTACCTTACGACGGGCTTGGCGTAACTCAAGCCTGTGGGGCAAGAACAAGATGCTTGCGGCGCTGTTGGCATCGGTGTTCTCGGGCGAGAAGCTCGACGAAGCCGAGATCGAGGCGCTCAAGAACAAGAACGCGCTCGAGGGTATGATGCAGGAGCTTTCGGAGTACTTGCCGAGCGCCAAGACCGTTTTGATCGACGAGCGTGACCACTATCTCGCAGCCAATATCTATAAAAGCGTCGGCGAGCATGTTGTAGCGGTGATCGGAGCCGGGCATCTCTCCGGGGTTGTGCGAAAGCTCGAGCAGTTTGCCGCCGGGGAGGCATCTCCGGACACCGAAGCGCTCGACCAAGTTCCGCCGCCGAAGGTGTGGACGCGTGCGTTGCCGTACGTGCTGCCGGCGGTCATCATCGGGCTCATTGGTTACGGGTTTGTGCAGGGGGGCTTCGCCGGCGGTATGCGCTCGCTCGGTATGTGGGTGGTTGTCAACGGAACGCTGTCGGCGCTCGGCGCGGCTGCGGCGCTCGCTCATCCGCTTACCGTGATCGGGTCGTTCGTGGCCGCCCCGTTTACCTCGATGAACCCAACAATAGGGGTGGGGTTTGTGAGCGCGGCGCTCGAGGCCTGGCTCAGGAAGCCACGCGTCGAGGACTTCGAGCGTCTACAGACCGATATCGCGGAGCTGCGGGGCTTCTTCCGAAATCGCTTCACGCGCATCCTGCTGGTGTTTCTTTTTGCGACAATCGGAAGTGCAATCGGGACCTTCATCGCGATCCCGCTCCTGTTCCCGGGATCCGGCGTTTAGCAGTGCCGTTCGGCGGGATTCAGCCGGGTTTTCGACCGAACACGGCCTCGATGCAGTCGCGTAGACGTTCAACCGTGTGCGTCTCGCCGCCTTGCTGCTCGCTCGCTCCGCCGCCCTTACCCGGCGGCCCGTAGAAGCGTCCGTAGCCGAGCTCGCGTGCGGTTTTGGCGCGGCGCTCGATCAGCCGTACCGGCCGCACCTCGCCTGCCAAACTGAGCTCACCGGCCACGATAACGCCGGGCGGCACCGCGCGCTCGGTCCGCGCCGAGTACAGCGCAACCGCGAGCGGAAGCTCAACACCGACCTCACCGATGCGAATGCCGCCTGCAACGTTCACGTAGATGTCCTGGTCGCTGAACCCGATGCCGAGATGGCGCTCAAGCACTGCCGCTACGCGCGACACGCGCCCCGAATCGATGCGGTCCGAGAACACACGCGAGACGCCGCCCTTCGCCGGCACGGTCAACGCCTGCAGCTCTACGAGCAGAATGCGCGTGCCTTCAAACACCGGCGCCGCCGCGATGCCGGCCGGAACCGGGGCGGTGCGCCGCACGAGGAAGATCGTAGCCGGGTCGAGCACCTCTTGAAGGCCGCGCTCCTCCATCGCGAAGAGGCCGATCTCCTCAATCGCGCCGAAGCGGTTCTTCGCCGCGCGCAGGAAGCGCAGTTCGTTGTCGGTGTGCTCGAAGTACAGCACCGCGTCGACGATGTGTTCCAGTAGTTTCGGCCCGGCGATACTGCCCTCTTTGGTGACGTGCGCAACCATCAGCAGCACCGCGCCGCTGCGGCGCGTCCAGTCGGTGAGCTCCTGCGCGCAGGCGCGAACCTGCGTCACGCCGCCGGCGATCCCACCGAGCTCGGCCGCGAACAGCGTCTGTACCGAGTCAACGATCACGAGTTGCGGCTTCTGCTCTGCGAGCAGCTGCTCGATGCGGCCGAGCTCGGTTTCGGCGGCCACCCGGATGCGTGTATCGTGCAGCCCGAGCCGCTCTGCGCGCAGCGCGATCTGGCGCGGCGATTCCTCGCCGCTGAGATAGAGCGTTGAGAGACCGGCTGCGGCCGCGGCCTGTAACATCAGGGTAGATTTGCCGATGCCCGGCTCTCCGCCGATCACGACCGCGGCGCCGGGAACAAACCCGCCGCCGAGGACGCGGTTGAGTTCACCGATTCCGCTCGAGATGCGCTCAAAGGCCTGCCCCTCGAGCTCGTGCAGCCAAGCGACCTCGGCGGCGTCAG
>SLBH01000261.1 GCA_007126415.1 Spirochaetales bacterium | reverse complement strand
CGCTCTTCGTCCCACACAACTTCGCGCATCGGGTGTATTGTGATCTGCTCCGTCTTGCCGGTAGAACTCTGCGTATCAGGGTCGAAGGTTCTGATCGCTTCAACCTCATCGAACGAGAACACAACGCGATACGGTTCCTCGGTGCCGGGTTCGTAAATATCGAGCACCTCACCGCGCAGCGCGTACTCGCCCCGCACCGTGACACGCGGAACCCGCATATACCCCATACGCGCCAGGCGCTCCGATAACTTCGCCGGATCAAACTCACCGCGCATCTGCACGGTGAGCAGATCGCGCTCGAGCTCATCCGGCGAGGGAAGACGCCCGATCAGCGCTCGAACAGGAACTACCGCGACAAAGGCTTCCGCGCGTAGCATACGCGCGAGCAGATGCACGCGGCGCCCAAAGGCGGGTGAACTCTCCGGGCTTGGGCGGTACGGCATCGTACCCCACCATGGGAATAACTCCGCCTCGAGCCCGAACAGGCGCAGGTCCTCGACCGCGTGCTCGGCCTCGGTATCGTTTGGGACAACCACCACCGCCGGCCGTTGGTGTGACTTTAGGTACTCGGCGAGCAAGAACGCGAGGAAACTGCCTTTAGCGCCTGAGACCTCAATGTCCGATTGACCGGCCTGCAGCGCAGCATGTAAACTTCTGCGTGGCGCGTAACTCTTGAGCGCCTTTTGCAAGCGAGTATACAATAATGATTTCATGCGGTTATACCGACAAACAAGATAGGATGAAAAGCATTACGCGGCTTCCGATAGCGGTCGTGGTGTTGTGTTTGCTACTACTTGCACCGAGCACCGCAGCACTCGCTCATGAAGATGATATCTCGGTTTCGATACGGTTTTACGATCAGGAAGTCTACTTCCCCGACAGCGACATCTATATCAAAGTGACGATTCGCAATGAATCGCCCGAGACCTATCGTTTCCGCCTCGCCGACCGTCGCGTCTTTAACGTTGAGTTTGAGGCGCGCACAATGACGAACCGCCTACTCGAGCGTGCGCGGCAGTTTAGCACACAGCGGACTGCCAATCAACAGGTTTTCTATCGCGAGATCGCGATCGCTCCCGGTGAGCAGTACGCATTCATTGAGAATCTTTCTGAATATGTGCACATTCCGAGATCCGGCATGTACGTGATAGACGCCGCGTTCTATCCGGAGCTCGCCGGCGGCCCAGGCGACCGCCCGCGCCTTGAGTCCAACAGAATAACGCTTTCGGTTCGCCCCGGCAGCGCCGGTACTCCTCCGGTCGATGAAGTGCTCGATGCCGAGGCGGCCGAGATACTGCGTCGTCACCCGCTTTCTCCCGACGCGGTAGTACAGCACACCATACAAGCGCGCCGCCAGGAGCACTGGGACCGCTTCTTCCTCTACATCGATCTCGAAGCGCTTCTGCGTACCGACCCCGCGCGTGAGCGGCGCTACCTGCGGCTCTCTGAGGAAGACCGACGTGCCGAGCTTCGCCAATTTCGCGAAGACCTGCAGCGTGAGCGTACCGACGAGGACATTATTCTCGCCCCCGAAACCTACGAGATGGTGCGCACTGAGTACACCCCGCATCGCGGCACCGTGATAGTCGATAAGCGATTTCGGTTTCCTGGCTATACCGAGGTTAAGCGCTATAGTTACCAACTGGAGCGCGACGACGATATCTGGATGATTGTGGACTACAATGTTGAAAACTTGGGAACCGAAGAATGAAGTTGATGCTGGTTGGGTCAAGCCGGGAGCTTGTGAAGCACGTGCACGCGCGTTTCGGCTCGCAGGGCGTCGATGTCATCAGATATAGCCATCCGATCAAGGCTATGGACAACCTCGAAGAGGTGCAGCCAAGCGTCGTGCTGTTCAGCTTCTCCGACTTCCCGCGCCACTGGAAACCGTTCTTGACCTTTCTGCGCGGCGAGCTCTACCGCGACCGCTGCGTGTTCATCCTTTTGATCCCGCCGGAGTTCTCGGAAGACGACGCCTTGAAGGCGCAGCATCTCGGCGCAAACGGCCTGATATCTGAAGCGCTCGCGGACGAGAGTGAGCTTGCTCGGCTCCACGATATGATCGCGCGTTACCAAGACCTTCGCGACACGCGCTCGGCCACGCGCTACCGCCCGGCGCCGCATGATCGCATAGAGTTTCTCGCCACACATCCACGGACGCGTCAGCTGATCTTTGGGACGGTCAGAGATCTCTCGGTCAGCGGGCTCGCGTTCATCCCCGATATACCGGCCGGAACAGCCGGACTAGACCCCGGCAGCACCATCCCGACCGCTGCACTCCGAATCGGCGACGATATTATCCTCACCTCGGTTACGGTCCTTCGTCACGACGACGCGCTCATTCTGTTGTTCGATCATTTGAGTGCGCGCGAATCCGCGCTACTCGAGGAGTACTTCGAGCAGCGCGCCGGCCGCCCTCAGGCCGGAGTATAGCCTACAAACCACCACAACGCCACACGCCCACACCCGGACGCCACACCCCGACCACAGACCACAGACCACACCCACACCCCGACAATCCTTGACATCCGGCGCTACGCGGCGTAGAATTTTCACTATGGCAGTACGTAAATACCTTGAGATGCAACCGGTATACGAACTGGTACGCTACCGCAGCCACGACAACTACGCCGAGAACTCGGTCCCGTTCAGCGGCACACCGAGACGTCACCCCTACGATTCCGATAAACTCGTGCTGGTTCCGCACCCGTTTGAACAAGAGCGGGTTCTTTACGAGTTTCATCTGAAGGACGTACTGCACGTGGATGAACTCAGCAGCATCGTAACCGAACGCGGCGAGAACCTGCCGGTTATGAAACTCTGGG
>SLBH01000331.1 GCA_007126415.1 Spirochaetales bacterium | reverse complement strand
CTTCGGGGTTCTCGGTATAGGCGCGGATTCGCAGTTTGATCCTGCCGAAATCTCCGTCTTCCTTCTCGTACCAGGCGCGGTAATCGCGCGTGTCATAGTAGATGCTTCGTACCAGGTAGGTGCCGCCTGCGGCCTCGGAGTACGGATCGCGTCTCGTGAACGGCCTAATGGCGTTGCGCACACGGTGATACTCTTCAAGGGTGAGGAGATACTTGCGTTCGAAGCGTGCTACGGCTTGCATCGGCTATCCGGTTTGTCTGGGGCTGCTACGCTTCTGCGCTGCTACATCGGCAACGAGAGCTGCGGGGTGAGAAGCGATACCTTGCTCACACCGCTCAGCCGTTGCAGATCGCCGACCACCGTGCGCACCGCCTGCTCCTTCTCGCGAGCAAAGCGAAGCTCGTAGGTAAGCTCCCAGCTATCGCCTTCGATCTCATGGTTGCGCAGCTGCACGTTCGCGGCGCGGCTGCGTACAACCTGCTCGATCTCGCTTTCGGCGCCCGAGTGCGTCCCTGAGACCACGAGGATGTACTCGGCGTGCAGCGCGCGGCCGTATCTGAAAAGATAGAAGCTCGTCATCAGGATCGCGAGCACGCCGGTGGCGAACACCGACGCGGTCCAGTTCAACGTGCCGGCCCCGAGCCCCACCGCAATCACCCAAAAGAGATACACCATATCACGCGTGTCTTTGATCGGGGTGCGGAAGCGAATGATCGAGAGAGACCCTACAAGCCCCAACGACAACACGAGATCTCCCTGAATGAAGAACATCACCACTGTCACGATAGGCGCGAGCAGCACCAGGGTCGAGAGAAACCCGCTCTCGTAATTCATTCCGCGGTGCGTGTAGCGGTAAACAGCAGCGATGAGTAGCCCGAGGAGTACGGCTACGGCCATTGAGACAAAGAGATTAACGATCTGCTCGGGGGGCAGAACGATGATACCGAGAATTCTTTCCACGCGAGTATCATATCCAAAAGGCTGTGATGCGCGCAAGCGCGTGCTACATTAACTCCGATCGCCTTGCGCGACGGCTTACTCAAGGAATCAGGGGCGCCTCCGGATGTCAAAGGCTCACCGCTTTTCGTTTTCGCAGTTTCGCCGGGTTTCACCCTACACGACGTCACCACGCGCCATGCTCGCTGCCGGATTGGTGTTGGCGATCTTCGCTACGCTGTTTGTCTCCGCGCGAGGGTGGTCGGACGACGGTACGGATTTGAGTCCCGCCGCTGCGGAGCTCGAGCCACGCTGGAGCATACTCAATCCCTATCACGACGTGGACTGGGAGGCCGATCGACAGTACAAGGCCAACTTCCACACCCATACTACCAAGAGCGACGGAATTATGAACCCGCATGCGGTAGTAGACGCCTATCATCAGCTCGGGTACGACGTGCTTTCGATCACCGATCACGACGAGGTGACATACCCATGGACCGCGTTCTCGCGTCTCGAGCCGAGCGCGCTTTCCTCGGCGCGGATGCTGACCGTGGCTCACATTATGCCGCGCAGTTTGAGATTCGAGGACCGCGACCCATCCCGACTCGGGATGATCGCGATTCAAGGGAATGAACTCTCGATGCACCATCATCTCGGGAGCTTCTACAGC
The DNA here is from genome assembly GCA_007126415.1 of Spirochaetales bacterium. Taxonomy (GTDB): domain Bacteria; phylum Spirochaetota; class Spirochaetia; order DSM-27196; family SLAA01; genus B1Sed10-166. Next base: position 1,221 of record SLBH01000331.1, on the reverse strand, counting down.
GATCATGGTAGGACCACCACGGTGGAAAGCTCGCTCCAGGCCATAATGGCCGCCGACGGCCTCGCGATGTTGTTCCATCCCGGGCGATACAACAGGCCGATTGCATGGTACGTCGATCTGTACCGGCAGAATGAACACCTTATCGGTCTAGAGGTGTATAACCAGGGCGACCGGTATCCGCGCGATCGTCGGATCTGGGACTCGATTCTTTCCGCAACTATGCCGGACCGGCCGGTCTGGGGATACTCCAACGACGACGCCCATCAGCGCAGTCATATCGGGAGAAACTGGAACGTGCTCGTTCTCCCCGAACTCTCGGCGTCGTGGGTGCGCCGCGGCATGGAAACAGGGCTCAGCTACTTTGTGTACGCTCCCGACGGGCACAGCGGCCCGGCTGCGCCGATGATACACGCTATAGAGGTAGACGAATCGAACGGCGTGATCGAGCTTGCGGGAAGCGGATACGAAGTTGTACAATGGATCTCCGCAGGCGGGGTTGTGTCTCTCGGGGACACGCTGCGGTTAGACGAGCACCACGAGCTGGGGCCCTACGTCAGGGCAAAACTCCACGGCCGCGGGCAAACCGTCGCCGGAACCCAACCGTTTGGTATCCGCCGGCGGTAATCTCCGGTTTTTGAGGTAGTTTCAAGGCACGAGAGATGGCGCGCATAGAGTTTGGACACACCTGGTGGGGCCGGCGCCGACGGCATAGACCGCGCGGGAATGGTGTTCAAGCTCATGACCGGGCTCAAGCAGATCTGCTGCCATCCGTATTCGAAAAGAGATGCTCGAAGCCAAGAAGGAGCTCGCGGACCTCACCGTCGCGCAAGGCGAGCAGTGGCTCACCAAGCTCAGCACCGGTGAGCTCGCCTATCGTCGTTCGTCGGCGGGCCGCTCCTGCGTGCTCTCGGCGCGTATGCGCTCAATCTCTAACTCGGGCCGATTGACAGCGAGCTAACCCCGCGTTAAGCTGGGCCCAAGATGTCAGACAACGTACATCGGACACGGAGAGGGGCATGACGGTACAGGGAACGCTGCTGCATCAGCGGCGCGCAGTTGAGATGACGCTGGACAGAGGGCGGGTCAAGTCGGTGGCGGCCGCCGCCGGGAACGGAACTCGGCATCACTATATTGCCAAGGGCTTTCTCGATCTGCAGGTCAACGGGTTTCAAGGGATAGATTATAGCGGCGCCGAGCTTGAGGTCGGCGACGTGCGCCGGG
>SLBH01000159.1 GCA_007126415.1 Spirochaetales bacterium | reverse complement strand
TCTCGCTGACGATCGACCACCGTGTGGTCGACGGTGCTCCGGCGGCGCGCTTTCTGCAGGATCTGAGTGGTGCGCTGAAGTCTTTTGAACTGCTTCTCAGCGGCGCGGAGTTCGGAGGCGCAGGTGATAGCGGCGAGGAAGGCGGCGACGCGGATGGCGGCGGCGTGACAAGCCGGCCCAGGACGGGTGCGTAATATGCAGCGGTTCGATGTTGTCGTGATCGGCGGCGGACCGGGCGGGTACCGCGCGGCCGAGCTGAGAACTTGCGACGTTCGCGAGGTGGTCTATCCGCACCCCACGGTGTCCGAGCTCGTGCACGATACGGTGCGAAAGCTCGATGAGCAGTTGCAGCGTTGAGCACAGATATCTTAGCAAGTAAGGAGTAGAAGCAATGCCCCGTTCGTTAACCGTAGATCCGAGTGTGGTACGAAAACCCGGAGTAGTTACCTGCCCGGAGATTCCGATCAACGTGTATGAGTCGGCCCCGAAGAAGGAACGCAAGCGCTTCGGCGACGAGACGCTGAAACGCGTGTACTACGACATGTACACGATCCGTGAGTTCGAGACGATGCTGAACGAGATCAAAACGCAGGGTGAGTACCGCGGCATCGCCTACGATCATAAGGGTCCCGCTCATCTCTCGATCGGGCAGGAGTCTACCGCGGTGGGTATGTGTTTGCCGTTAAGCGTTGAGGACTTCATCTTCGGCTCGCATCGCAGCCACGGCGAGATCCTCGCCAAATGCTACTCCGCGATCACAAAGCTCAGCGACGCGGAGCTCGAGCAGACGATGAAGCAGTACCTCGGCGGCGACACGCTCGCGGTCGTTGAGCGCGAGCAGTATGACGACATCCGTGACCTGGCTGAGAACTTCGTCCTCTACGGCACGCTCGCCGAGATCTTCGGGCGTAACGCCGGGTTCAATCGCGGGCTCGGCGGCTCGATGCACGCGTTCTTCGCTCCGTTCGGCAGCATGCCGAACAACGCCATCGTCGGCGGATCGGCCGATATAACGGTGGGCTCGGCGCTGTACAAGCGCATTAACCGCAAGCCGGGGATCTGTGTGGCGAGCATTGGAGACGCCTCATCGGGGTGCGGCCCGGTATGGGAGGCGATCATGCTCTCGGCGATGGAGCAGTACCGCACGCTCTGGCCCGAGGACGTAGGCGGCGCGCCGCCGATGCTGTTTAACTTCATCAACAACTTCTACGGCATGGGAGGCCAGACCGCCGGAGAGACGATGGGGTTTCAGGTGCTGGCGCGCCTGGGAGCGGGTGTGAACCCGGAAGCAATGCACGCCGAGCGCGTCGACGGGTACAGCCCGCTCGCAGTGGCGGACGCAATGGAACGTAAACGCGAGATCCTCCAAGCCGGCAAGGGTCCGGTTTTGCTCGATACCATCACCTATCGCATCTCCGGCCATTCGCCTTCCGACGCTTCAACCTATCGAACCAAGGACGAGATCGAGCTATGGCAGCAGAACGACTCGCTTGCCTCCTACCGGGCCTACCTTGTCGACAACGGTATCGCCGATGCCCCCGCGCTTGACGCGATGGAGCAGCGCGTGAGCGAGAAGGTTACGCAGGCCTGCCGCCTAGCGGTATCGCTCGAGATATCGCTGCGGCCGAGTCCGGAGCTCATCGAGTCGACAATGTTCTCAAACTCGCCGGCCGAGCGGCTCGAGGACCGCGAGCCGGAGGTGCTCATTGCCAAAGAGGAAAACCCGCGCCTTCAGCAGATCGCGCGCAAGTCGCGCTCGGCCTACGACGCAAGCGGCAAGGAGCTCTCGAAGATGAAGGTCGTCGCATACCGCGATGCGCTGTTTGAGGCCATGCTGCACCGTTTCTACGAGGACCCCACCATGGCGGCGTGGGGCGAGGAGAACCGCGATTGGGGCGGCGCGTTCGCGGTGTATCGCGGACTCACCGAGGCGCTCCCGTATCACCGCCTCTTCAACTCGTCGATCTCCGAGGGTGCAATTGTCGGCAGCGGCGTGGGGTACGCGCTCTCGGGCGGTCGTGCGGTGGTGGAGCTGATGTACTGCGACTTCATGGGCCGCGCGGGCGACGAGATCTTCAATCAGGCGTCCAAGTGGCAATCGATGAGCGCGGGCGTTCTGAAGATGCCGCTCGTGGTTCGGGTCTCGGTCGGAAGCAAGTACGGCGCGCAGCACTCGCAGGACTGGAGCTCGATCGTCGCGCACATCCCGGGGCTGAAGGTGATGTTTCCGGCAACGCCGTACGACGCCAAAGGCATGCTGAACCTCGCGCTGCGGGGATCGGACCCGGTGATCTTCTTCGAGAGTCAGCGCCTCTACGACATCGGTGAGCTGTTTGTGGAAGGGGGAGTGCCGGAAGGCTATTACGAGGTCCCCGAAGGTGAGCCTGATGTGAAACGCAGCGGCAGCGACCTCACGATCGTTACAATCGGCGCGACGCTCTACCGGGCTCTGGAAGCCGCCGACGAGCTCGCCGAACGTTGGGGGCTCTCGGCCGAGGTGATCGACGCCCGCTTCATCAATCCGCTCGACCTCGACCCCATTGTGGAGTCGGTGCGCAAGACTGGGAAGCTCGTGCTGGCAAGCGACGCGTGCGATCGCGGCTCGTTTCTGCACACGCTTGCCTCCAACATCGGTCAGCCGGCGTTCGACTATCTCGACGGCCCTCCGGCAGTCGTGGGCTCGCGGAACTGGATCACACCGGCGTTCGAGATGGAGGATACCTTCTTCCCGCAGAAGGAGTGGATCGTAGACACCGTTCACGAGCGGGTGTTGCCGCTTGATGGACACAAGCCGAGCACGGTGCAGACCGGGGGCGATATCGCCCGCCGGTA
>SLBH01000139.1 GCA_007126415.1 Spirochaetales bacterium | reverse complement strand
TCGGGCATAGGGGTGCGCCGGGACATGCACCGGAGAACACCATCGCAGGCTTTGAGCGTGCGCTCGAGCTCGGTGCGGATGTGCTCGAGATGGACCTCTGGATGACGAGCGACGGCGAGATTGTGGTGCTGCACGACGCCACCGTGGACCGCACCACCGACGGCAGTGGTCCGATCTACGAGCTCACCTGGGAAGAGGTTCAGGAACTCGATGCGGGCGCGTACTTCATGACCGGGCCGTTTGAGTTTCCGTATGCCGAGCAAGGTATCGGGGTGCCGAGTCTGCGCGAGGTCTTTGAGCGCTTTCCCGAAGTGCCGATGGTGCTCGAGATCAAACCGAACAGCGAGGATCTCGCCCGAGAGGTGGTGCAGCTGATCCGCGAGTTCGACCGCGTTGAAAACACCGTAATAGGATCGTTTCATACGCGTGCGACCGAAGCGGTTCGCGAGGCCGGCCCGGAGATCGCGACCGGCGCTTCCCGGCGCGAGTCTACCCGGTTTCTCTGGATGAGCCTCGCTCGGCTTACGGGACTGCATACCCCGCAGTATGAAGCGCTGATTCTGCCGGAGCGCACGCGCCGGCTGCATGTAACGAGTCCGCCGCTGCGCCGGGCGGCGGATGAACGCGGGCTGAAGCTGTTTGTCTGGACCGTGAACCAACCGACGCAGATTCGACGCTTGCTTCAACAGGGCGTTGACGGTATCGTAACCGACTATCCCGACCGCGTTCTCGAAGCGGCCGAGGCGTTGGAGTTACGATGACACGAATACGACCCGAGCGCGACCTCGCGCCGGTTCTGCACGCGGTTGAGCGGCCTGAGCGCTACATCGGAGGCGAGGCCGGCGAGGTACGCACCGCTGATACGGACGCCGATCTCACCGTTGCGATCTGCTTTCCGGACCTTTATGAGATCGGGATGTCGAACACCGCGATCAAGATTCTCTATACGCTGCTAAACGAGCTGCCGGGGGTGCGCTGCGAGCGCGTGTTTGCGCCGGCGGCGGACTTTGAGGCGGCGCTCGCCGAGCGCGCACTGCCGTTGTACACCCTCGAGAGCGGTATCCCGCTAAGCGAGTGCGACGTGATCGGGTTTTCGGTTGGGTACGAGCTCTCGGCGACCAATCTTCTCGCGGTGCTCGCCGCCGGTCAAGTGCCGCTACAGGTGCGGCAGCGCAGCGAGCGCCACCCGGTTGTGGTGGGCGGCGGTCCGGGACTCTCTAACCCACGACCGTTTGAACGCTTTCTCGACGGCGTGTTCCTCGGAGAGGCGGAAGGCGAGCTGCCGAGTATGGCCGAGCGCATGGCCGAGCTCAAGCGCTCGGGCGCCTCACGCGTTGAGCTCCTCGATGTACTGCACCGTAATCGGCACGTGTGGTACGCGGGACGCACCGAGCCCGCGTATCGCGCGATCTGGAGTGAGTTCGGCCGCGAGCCGCGGCTGATCCGTTTCCCGCTCCCGAACTTCAAGGTGGTGCAGGACCACGGGGTAATCGAGATTATGCGCGGGTGCCCTCACGGCTGTCGCTTTTGTCAGGCCGGGGTGTACTACCGACCGTACCGTATGAAATCAATAGAGGCCGTGATCGCCGAGGCGGATCACCTCGTGTGCGAGTACGGCTACCGGCGGATCACGCTCTCGTCGCTGAGCTCCGGAGACTACACCGCGGTCGCCGAGCTTGTGGCGGCCCTGAACCGGCGCTACGAAGGGATGGGCGTGTCGTTTCAGCTTCCGTCGCTGCGGGTGAGCTCGTTTACGTTACCGGTGCTGGAGCAGGTCTCGGCGGTGCGTAAGTCGGGTTTGACCTTCGCGGTGGAAACCCCTACCGAGCTCGGTCAAGCCGCGATCGACAAAGACGTTTCGCTTGCACGCACGATCGACATTCTTAAGCAGGCCAAGGAAGCCGGATGGCGAAGCGCCAAGTTCTACTTCATGTTCGGCCTTCCGATCCCCGGAGGCGAAACCGAGGTAGAGGATATCGCGGCGTTTATCGACGAGGTGCGGCGCGAGGTGAAGATCGATCTGCACCTGGCGGTGAGCACCTTCGTTCCTAAGCCGCACTCCTCGTTGCAGTGGGCGCGGCAGCTTGGCGAGTACGAAGCGCTCGAGCGGATCCACGCGTTGCGGCGCGCGCTTCCGCGACACGGGGTGAAGCTCACCTACAACTCGCCGTTTCAGTCGTTGCTCGAAGGCGTGATCACGCGCGGCGATGAGCGGGTGGGCGCGTTGATCGAGGACGCCTATCGCAGCGGCGCGCGGATGGACGCCTGGGACGACTGTATCGATCGCGAGCTGTGGCGGGGGGTGTTCGAGCGCGACGGATCACAGCCCGAGACGCGGTACCTTGCCGCCCGAGACCCGGCTGAAGAGCTTCCGTGGGACGCGGTGCGCGCCGGGGTTGCACGGCGCTACCTCGAACGCGAGTGGGAACGCTGTCGTGAGGGCAGGCGCAGCGAGCGCTGCGCTCCCGGATGCCCGGATCACTGCGGGATCTGTAATCAAGAGGTTTCGGTGCGTGAGAGCGAACCGCTCGATCCGGCGCAGGTAGAACCGCTTGAAGCGATCGAGGGGGTGCGCGGAACGCCTGGGTACGACACGGTGCTGCTTTTCACCTTTACGAAGCTCGAGGGGGCGGCGTTTACCTCGCACCTCGGGTTGGTACAGAGCTTGGCGCGCGCGTTCTCGGCGGCCGGGCTTGATCTGCATTACAGCGGGGGCTATAACCCCCATCCAAAGATCGAGTTTGCGCAGCCGCTCTCGGTCGGAGTGGGCTCACGCGGCGAGGTCTGCAGGGTGCGGCTCGCCTCTTGGTACGAGGCGAGTGAACTCGCCGTTGC
>SLBH01000190.1 GCA_007126415.1 Spirochaetales bacterium | reverse complement strand
GCATCTCGTATCTCACGATCGAGCTCCGCGGCTCGATCCCGCCCGAGCTCCGGCCGTTGATCGGGGAGTGGTTGTTCGGCTGCGACCTCTGCCAGGAGGTTTGCCCGTTAAACGCGGTCGCACAACCCAGCACCGAACCGGACTTCACCGTCTGGAAGGCCGGGCCGCAGCAGGAGATAGAGGCCGTGCTCGCGATAGAAAACGATCAAGAGTTCACAGCGCGATTTGCCGGGACGCCGCTTATGCGCGCGAAACGTAGCGGCCTGTTGCGGAACGCCTGTATTGTGGCGGCGAATCGTGGTGCGCGCGAGCTGCTGCCGGCATTGCGCCGCAGGGCCGGCGACCACGACGCGACTATCGCCGAGCACGCGCGCTGGGCGGTTGATCGATTGAGCAGATAAGCGCGGTTCCGGTACTCACTGCAGGAGCGAGCCGATCTCACGCACTGAGCGCAACTCGTGGCGTTTGCCGTACGCTTCGATTGTTTCAAGAATCTGCTGGTGAATCTCAGGGTCGATGAAGTTGGCGGTGCCGACCTGCACGGCGGCGGCCCCGGCGAGTAAGTACTGCAACGCATGGTCGGGCTCGAGAATACCGCCTACTCCGATGACCGGGATCTCAACCGCACGGCTCACACGATACACGGCCGCGAGGCCTACCGGAAGCACGGCCGGCCCCGAGAGCCCGCCGGTACCGCCGGGGAGCACCGGTCGCCGATGCTCGGTATCGATCAACATCCCGACAAGCGTGTTGATACAGCTGACCGCGTCGGCTCCGCCTCGTTCGGCCGCCCGCGCTATTGTGGTGATATCGGTTACGTTCGGGGTCAGTTTGATGATCAGCGGTTTCTCGGTCAGTGTGCGCAGCTCGGAGGTGAGGCTCTCCACCAAGGCGGGGTCGGTGCCGAGCGCGAGCCCGCCGCATTGCACGTTGGGGCAGGAGACGTTGATCTCCCAGCCCCAGATGCTGTCTTCGGCCGCGAGCGTTTCCACTACGGTAAGGTAGTCGCGCTGCTCGGCGCCGGCGACGTTCACAACCACCGCCGACGGCACGCTCTTGAGAAACGGGAGTTTCTCGCTCGTGAAGCGTTCAAGCCCTACATTGGCAAGCCCGATAGAGTTCATCATGCCGGATGGGGTCTCGACTATTCGGGGAACATCGTTGCCTGGGCGAGGCTCGGGTGTAACCGCTTTGGTGTAGAGCGCACCGATAATGTTGAGGTCTATCAGCTTCTCGTACTCGCTGCCGTACCCGAAGGTCCCGGAGGCGACGCCGACAGGGTTCGTCAAGGTCTTCGAGCCGATGCTTACCGTGAGGTCCATCATGTCGTCGTCCGCCAATCGATGGTGCGCGAATCAAACACCGGCCCTTCGGTGCAGACGCGGGCGTACTTCTCGGGCCCTCGTACGCGTACGGCGCATCCCATGCAGGCACCAATTGCGCACCCCATCGTTTGCTCGAGCGCAACGTATGCGGTGATCCCGCACTCTATCGCGAGCCGGTGAGCCGCCGCCAACATCGGTTCCGGCCCGCAGAGATATAGAACGCTTTCGCCGCTGTTGTTTGAGATCGAGGTGGTTTCCAGATAACTGCTTAGCGCCTCCACAGCGGTGCCGCGATGTCCGTAACTTCCGTCTTCGGTGCAGGCAATCACCTCGCCGTACTCCTCGGCAGGTAATGGTGGCAATCCGCCCGCGGTGCGCGCGCCGACAATCACCCGCGGCTCGGTGGCGTGAGCAATCAGTGTGCGTGCAAGGAAAAGGATTGGGCCGACCCCGATACCCCCGGCGACCAAAATCGGGCGCGTGTCCGGCTCCGGTAACGGAAACCCCGTTCCGAGCGGGGCGAGAATATCGATCGTATCGAACGGCCGTTTCGCGGCGAGCTGTGTGGTGGCAGTGCCCCGTAACTTATAGATGATGCGAGCGGAGTTGTCCTCGCGGTCATAGCGGCTGAATGCGAAAGGACGGCGCAACAGACGAACCGAACCGTCTGCGCTCCGGATGGTCAAGAACAGTCCGGGACGGGGAATCGCCGCCTCGGGGGGCCAGTGAAGCTGCAGCTCGTAGAAGTCGTCGGCTACCGAGCGGTTGCTAAGAACCGGCGTTAGGTATCGTGCCACGGACGGCATATCGTGCAGGGTGTCCTCCGAGACTCTAGGATGTCTATCCATTGCTCTCGTGTAACTTGCTGTTTGGTCGAGAGTTCGTTAGTAAAGTACTTGATACTGTTGCAGAGTCGCTCGGCGGTTTCGGAGTCGAGCGCATGGTCCATATCAATCGCGAAGCGTTCAGCCTTTTCGCTTTCAACCATAAGAACATTCTCGAGGAAGCATTGCAACACAGAGTGCACGCGGTGAAGCTGCTGAGCGATACGCACGCCCTCCCGAGTAAGTGTTACAAAAGAGTTCTTCTCGTGCTCAATGAGCCCTTTCTCTTTCAGTGACTTGAGTGCACCGGTTACCGAGGGCATCTGTACACCCATCTGCGCAGCGATGTCCTTGACGCGAGCCACCCGGCGCTGCTGTTGCAGCAGGTACACGGTTTCCAAGTACTGTTGCAGGCTTCGAGATAACTCGGGGCTAGTACTCACCATGTGAACCTCATCCTACCCTGTTTGCTTGCTATCTATCAACTGCTGTGCCGCCGTGTACCGCCACGCGCGAATCGGTCACGCGAGACCGAGCCACACGTAGTTCCGACGCTTGCATTCCCTGCGTTGTCGGACTACAGTGATACAGGGGTGTAATTGAGCATGGCTGCGGCGTCGGAGCGAATGAGACAGAGGTTTGCCGAGCTCGGGCAACGGTTTTCACAGCAACTACCTGAGCGGATCG
>SLBH01000076.1 GCA_007126415.1 Spirochaetales bacterium | reverse complement strand
GGCTGTTCTGCCGCGTTTCGCGGCGCGCTTCTTGGCCCGCCGCGCTTCGGCCTCTTCCGGCGCTTCGCCGCGGGCGTGCTGCAGCGCCTCGCGAAACAGCTGCGCCGGAGTTTTACGCTCCGATTCTACATCTTCGTACGGGTGCGGCCGCGAGAGTGAGCGGCGAAGCCGATCGCGACGCGTGCCGCGCTGAGTATCATCGTCACTCGAGGTCTCGCGCTCTGCGGGCCGCACCTCGTACGCGGCAGGCTGCCCCTCGAGTTCGTCATCTTCCTCGTTGAGCAATCGAAGATCTGCGTCCGGGTCGGCGCCCGGGGCGCGCGGCGGACGCTGCTGCCGGTTACGGGCAGCAGCGCTCATGCGCGTGATATAGAGAAACGGAATCGCGATAATCAGCATGCTCAGAATCAACGAGAACAGATCATTCTGTCCCGACTGAAGCAGGAACGCGTACATTACGTCTTGGTCTCTCCTCCGCCGCCTTCCGGCGTACTATCCTCTCCGCCTATGCTGCGGCGCATATCGGTGTCGGCTTGAATGTTTCTGAAGCGGTAGTAATCCATGATACCGAGCTGCCCGTTGCGGAACGCCTCTGCGATCGCTCTCGGTACCTCCGACTCGGCGAGCACTACCTTTGCGCGGTTCTCCTCTACCTCGGCGGACATCTCGGCCTCGCGCGCGTGCGCGGCGGCACGGCGCTTCTCGGCCTCGGCCTGGAACCTGCGCTTATCGGCCTCGGCCTGGTCGGCCTGCAGCTTCGCTCCGATGTTCTCGCTGACGTCTATGTCGGCGATATCGATCGAGAGAATCTCGAACGCGGTGCCGGCGTCGAGGCCTTTCTCGAGCACACGTTTCGAGATGCCGTCGGGGTTCTCGAGCACGGTCTTGTAGGTGTCGGAGGAACCGATTGTGGTGACGATGCCCTCACCGACGCGCGCGATGATGGTTTCCTCGGTGGCGCCGCCGACGAGGCGTTCGATATTGGCGCGTACCGTTACGCGGGCTTTGACCTTGAGCTGAATACCGTCCTTCGCGACCGCATCGATTGTCTGGCGACCCTTAGAGGGATCGGGGCAGTCGATAACCTTCGGGTTAACGCTGGTCTTAACCGCCTCCAACACGTCGCGGCCGGCGAGGTCGATCGCGGCTGCGCGTTGAAACGGCAAAGGAATGTTGGCCTTGTTTGCCGCAACCAACGCCTGGCTGACGCGCATTATGTTACCGCGCGCGAGAAAGTGCGTCTCGAGCATGTCCGACTCGAGCGGGATTCCGGCTTTGGTGAGCATAATGCGCGCGTTTACGATCACCGACGGGTTGACCTTCCGCAACCACATCCCGATCAGCCGGGCCGGGCCAACCGGAGCACCGGACAACAGCGCACGAAACCACAGCCCAAAGAACTTCAGAAACAGGACGATGAAGCCCAGGGCCGCGATACCGACTATGACATACAGAATGATCAACTCCATTACTTGCCCTCCTTGGCGCGTACCACGACGCGACTGCCTTCTTCTTTGATAACGTGTATTAGGGTATCTTTGGAAATGTACTCGCCTCCGGTCACGACGCTGAGACGTTTATTCGCAATGCGGGCGGTCCCGGACGGCCGCAGGTCGGTCAAGGCTACCCCTTCTTCCCCGACGAGCGACTCGAGCTCGCTCAAGGAACTCTCGAAACCGGGCTGATTGCTCGGGCCGAGCATCGTCTTGAGGATGAGCTTACGCCCCACGATACTGTGCGGGAAAACGCGAAACAGGAGAGCGAGCACCGACGGCACCGCAACTACCGCGGTCAGCAAGGCAGCCATTCCGGCACCCGCGCCGTGCTCGCTGAAGGTAAGCGCTACCGCCGCGACGATCGCGATACCGCCGGCCACGCCGATCAATCCCATCGCCGGCACAAATATCTCGACCACGATCGCGAACAGACCGGCGCCGATCAGCGCAAACAGGCTCCACAACGCCATCGCTATATCTTCCTCACGATCAGATTGCTGCCGCGCACATCGAGAACCTCGACCGGTGTGCCGGACTCTATGTACTCACCGTCCGACTCTACCGAGTACGGCTCGCCGTCTATCTCGGCCTTCCCGGAGGGTCGTAGCGTAGTAATCGCGACGCCGCGGCGTCCGATGTACCCCCCGTAGAGCTCCGCGGCCTGCACGGTATAGCCCTCCGAGACGTCTTGCGTTGTCGCGAGCGACAAGCGTTGGAAGAACGAGACATGGCGGAACATCGAGGCGACGACCATGAAGCCGATGACCGCGCCGAGCACGTTGCCGAGCACCATGAGGACGTTACGGTGCAGCATCTGCCACTCCCAATCGAAGGTCGGGATCACGAACTCCTGCATCGAGAGGATGAGCGAGAGGGCTATCGTCACCAGGCCGCCGATCCCGGCAACCCCAAAGCCCGGGAGTACCAGAATCTCGACCACGAGCAGGATCACACCGGTTAAGAACAGCAACAACTCCAACGAGCCGACCGTGCCGAGTAAGAAGTTCGTCGTGAAAAGCGTCGCGAAACACACCGCCGCGATGGTGCCCGGTATACCGAATCCAGGGCTTGAGATCTCGCTGAACAGCGCGATGAGCCCAACCAGAATCAACAAGCTCGAAAAGCCTGCCCCGGTAAGGATCGCGACGATCTGATCGGCACCGGTGGGCTCGAGCCGCACGATCGAGGCCTCGCGGAGTTCCTCGCGCTCGGCTACCTCGGAGATCTGGGCGGCGGTGCCCCGCGAGACGCCGTAGCGCTCCATCTCGCCGGCGGTCAGAGTTAAGAGCTTCCCTTGCTCCGAGATCGTTGCGCCGCGCGAGATTGCGTCGCCATGCTCGCGCTCGAGCGACTCGAACTCCGAAGCGGTCGC
>SLBH01000328.1 GCA_007126415.1 Spirochaetales bacterium | reverse complement strand
CGTTAGGCGTTCGTGTAAGTTCCCGCGCGCGCAGTACACGCCGGCAGCGGACCTGCAGAGATATGGAGCTGCGGAAATACAGGGAGGGTAGGGAAATGGAACGACCTAGACGTTGGGTAATGCCGAAACGACATTGTGCCGATATTGGAGCTAAGATGCGTTCAGGTGTTCCGTTTTCGGCAGGTGTGGTCTTGCTCTTGGCCGCAGCCGTCGCCCTCAGCTCGTGCGAGCAGGCCTTCACAACCAGCCCGCTCTCCTGGCTCGAGCGCGATCCGGACAACATGAGCAAAGAGCAGCAGATTCGCTACGCCGAGGATGCGCTGCGGTCGGGGAGCAAGAGCTCCGCGAGCAAAGCCTACGACGCGCTCTCGAAGAACGTCGACGGCGACGACCCGGCTGAGCTGAATCTGTTGCTGGCCGACCTTGCGATGAGCGCCTCAGGGTTCGCAGACACCACGGGGGACCTGCTGAAGCTCGCGTTCGACGGCAAGCTCAACAGCGAGCAGGACCTCCAGGATCAACTCGGCTCGAAACTGTCCGAGCTCGACTACGACTACATCGTGAAGGCAAAAGACCAGATTGAACAGGTGCACGCCAAGGGCCAGGTAGCGAGCGAGCAGGCTTATCTCGAGGTAGGGCTCGCGCTCGTGATGCGCGCCGCAAGCGCGACCGACAGTTTCGATCCGAATGCCGGCGGTGCTGAATGGGACGACGCTCAGAGTTTCGGCTCCACTGCAGCGGGTAATCTGCAGGATTCGGAGCTGCTGCAAGACTTCAATACGTACTTGATTGCATGAGCGCGAGGTTATCGGGAGGCGAGTGACGGTGCGGACTGGAAAGCGAACACGTATTCGGATCTTGGCGGCGGTTGTGCCGGCTCTCCTGGCCTCGTTGGTCGCGCTGCCGCCGGTGCACGGATCGGACTTCATCGACCCCTCGCTTACCACGATTGTGCGTCCGCGTACCGCCGCACTCGGGGGGCCATACTCCACCTGGGACGAGGGTATCGCGACGCTGTTCGCGAATCCGGCCGGGTTTGCGCTGTCGGAGCAAGAGTTTCAGATCACCGAACTGTCGACCTGGGTATCGGGGCCGGTGTTTTCGCTCTCGAGCGCGATCGCCGAGGCGCTCGACGGCGACCCCGAGGACGTGCTCACCACACCCGAGGTGACCGATCTCACGCGTAACCTCTACACCCGCGTCGGCCTTACCGGGCCGGTGGCGCTCGGCTTCGTCGGCGACGGCATTGGTTTCGGAGTGTTCTCGGACGGTGGGCTCGGAATCGAGACCGTCAGCGGACGCACGCTTGAGATCAGCGCCGAGGAGCGCATGCTCGCGCTCGGCGGCGTGGGGTTCCCGATGCCGCTTCCCCGCGGTACTCCGGGTCGGCTCTACGGCGGGGTGCTGATGAAGGGGTTCATGCACGGCCGCACAAGCTTTCGTGAGGATCTGCTCGATATCCCCGACCTCATCGACGACGCCGATTTCGGGCGTTTCACCGATGAACCGTTTGTGCTCACGACCGGGGTAGGTTTCGATCTAGGAATGCGCTACGACCGCAGCGACCGCCTCGCGTACGCAGTAAGCGCTCAGAACGTGCTCGCCCCCGCGGTCGAGACCAGCTACGAAACGCTCGACGCCTTTCTAGACGGCGAGAACGCGACCGATCGCGAGCGCCTCTGGGCGCCGCTCGAGTTAAACCTCGGCGTCCGCTACCGCCCCGAGGCTCCGGAACGTCTGTCGGGTGTGAGCCGGGCGACGCTTTATTTCGACTATCGCGACGCGGTCGATTTTCTCGTGCGTCCGGATGAAACCGACAACATCGCGCTCAAACCGGCTCTCGGCGTTGAGGTCGTGATGCTCCGGGTGCTCGCGGTGCGTGCCGGGTTCGCTCGCGGCCTGCCCGCCGCCGGGTTCGGAATAGACGCGGGCCCGGTTGAGGTCAACACCGCGGTATTCGGCTCCGAGCTCTCGGGCGAGCCGGGGTTACGCTCGGTCTTCAACGCGATGCTCGGCGTCCGCGTTCGCTTGTAGCGCGCCTTTGCCCGCCGCCGCGCAACGTCGGCTCTCTGACAACGTCGGCTCTCTGACAACGTCGGCTCTCTGAATCGGCCGCGACAAACCGCCCGCGACACCGCCTGCGACAAACCGTTGACACGATCAAGGCCGGGTTGCTATAGTGCCGCCGATCGCCACATCCGGAGAACGTCGATGCGGTTAGATCGAGCGGGCCGCTAGCTCAGTTGGTAGAGCAACGCCCTTTTAAGGCGTGGGTCGATGGTTCGAATCCATCGCGGCTCAAACTTCCCGAGAGATTTTTCCCACCGGAGCGGCGTACACCGCGAACTCGTTCTCGCCGTCGAGCCCGATCAGGGCGTCGAGCTTGTCTTGATCGTACGCGCCCACCGCACATGTGCCGCAGCCGATGTCTTCGCACGCGAGGTAGAGGTGGGCACAGACGTGACCGGCATCCATCAGGATCAATCGCAGGCTCTCGAACGCATAGCGCCACTCGGAGCGGTACGGGACCGCAGCCCAGACGAAGTCCACGGCCCCACCAAAATGGTGCTTGAGCAGCGCCTCGTCGAGCTGGTCTTCGAAGCCGTCCGTTAGGCGTTCAACACAGAGCGCGTGTTCGAACGGAAGGTAGCGATATAACCCCGGCTTCAGTTCTTTGACGCGAGACACGAAGAGATACGTCTCGAACGGGTGCCGCGCCCCGCCGGACGGGACGGTTCGGAAACTCGCTTTCTCGGTGTGTTTTCGCACCCCTTGAGTGGCCCAGAGGAGGTACGACAGCTCATCTATGCTGAGCGGCTCGTCGCTGAAGCTGCGGTGAGAGCGGCGGGCTTCGATCGCGTCCTTGAGCGCAACCGGGTGCG
>SLBH01000117.1 GCA_007126415.1 Spirochaetales bacterium | reverse complement strand
TACGCCGACTACGAGTACTTGTTACAGATGAACGAGGATGCGGCAGGGGTCATCGTTCGAGCGGACGCCCCTTGGGAAACGCTTGACGAACTGCTCGACGAAATTCGCGATAACCCCGGTGAGATCACGTTCTCGGGCACCGCGGTAGGCGGCGTTTGGGACTTAGCGCGCGTAGGCATGCTGCTCGAGGCCGGAATCGACCCCGACGATACCATCTGGATTCCGTCCGAAGGGGCCGCACCCGCCATCACCGATCTGCTCGGCGGGCACGTCGACGTAATCACCCCCAGCCTTCCTGAGGCGCAGGCGCAACTCGAGGCGGGGGATCTTCGCGCTCTTGCAATAATGTCCGACGACCGTAACCCTACGTTTCCCGAGGTGCCGACGCTGAAAGAGCTTGGTATTGATTGGAGCGGCGGTACGTGGCGTGCCTTGGCGGTTCCGGTAGGGACGCCGGACGACATCAAGCAGGTCTTGATCGAGGCCGGCGAGCGCATCGCGAACTCCGAACGTTTCGAGCAGTTCATGGGCGACGCCGGGTTCGGGATTCGTGTGCGGCTTGGCGACGAGTGTGCACAGTTCGTCGAGAATGAGCATTACACCTGGCGGACGATCATCCAAGAAGTAGGCTTCTAACGGCGTGCTCGGTTAGGTAGACCTCATTGGAAACGGCCGGCTAACGAGAAGTTCGACAACGGCGCCGCGTAGGCAATGCCTTGTGCTGTGCGGCGCCGAGTCTTATGGAATTGCGTCGTATGGGTAACGGCATCACTACAGCAAGAGCTTGATGATGAGTAACAAGGATTCCGGAAATAACAACACCGTGCAGGAACGGTCGTATGGTTTGAGTCTCCCAGTGCTGCTTACCGCCCTCGGCGTATGGGCGCTGTATCTCTCGGCGCAGCTGCCCGATTTTGTGCAGCGTGGCCGTCAGCTGCCCGGTCCGCGCTACTTCCCTACGATTCTCGGGGTGTTTTTTTGCGTCGCCGGGGTGGTAGAACTGGTCCGATATATCCGTTATCGAAGCCAGGCTCGCGCAAACGGCGAAGTATCTGCGCGTTCGTCCCTCACTCGGCTGAAGAGCTTAGCGCGCGATTGGGGCGCACAAAGCGTGGCTGTTATACTCGGGTTACTCGCTGTGCTTATGCCGCTGGTGCAGTTCGTGGGGTTCATAATCGGCGGCGTCTTGTTCTCCACTGTTCTCATGTTGCGACTCAAGGCGCGCTGGTATAACGCAATTATCCTGTCCGTGGTGGTGGTAGTCGTGATCACGGTGGTTTTCGGCAGACTATTTCGGGTGCCGTTACCCGCCGGCGTATTCGGCATTCGGTTATAGGCTTGTAGTGTGAGGCAATCGCCGCTATGGATGTTCTGGTTGACCTGTTGCACCCCACGATCCTGGTCCCATGGATGCTCGCGATGCTGTTCGGTATTTTCGCCGGAGCAACGCCTGGGCTGACGGCTACGATGGCTACTGCCTTGATTGTTCCAATCAGTTACTACATGCCGCCTGTTGCCGGCCTTGCGATGATCATCGGCGCAACCTTTACCGCGATCTTCGCCGGAGATATCCCGGCAACGTTTCTTCGCATCCCTGGAACGCCGGCCTCGAGCGCAGCGATACTCGACGGGTTCGAGCTGAACCGCCAGGGCAAGGGAGGTTTCGCGCTCACGCTCGACCTCCTGTGCTCGAGCATCGGAGGCCTGATCGGTGTGACGGTGCTGATTCTGGTAGCTCCTCCGCTTGCACGGGTCGCGCTGCGCTTCAGCAGTGCGGAGTATTTCTGGCTCGGATTGTTCGGCTTGAGCATGAGCGCCGTCGTGAGCAAGGGCAACACCTTCCGCGGCATAATTGCCGCGGCACTTGGGCTGCTTGTCTCAACCGTCGGGATGGACGTCACCACCGGACATCCGCGCTTCACATTCGGCCAGATAGAGCTTCTCAGCGGAGTAGGATTCATCCCGGCGATGATCGGGCTGTTCGGGTTATCGGAAGTCTTGAAGTTGGCGAGCGACAGGAGCAGCTTGAACGCCCCTTCGATCACCGAGACAGCCAAGATCTCGCTATTGGGCGCGTTGCCGACCGTTTGGAAGCACAAGTTGACGGTGCTACGGTCGGCAATTATCGGAACGGTCACGGGCTCGTTACCGGGAGCCGGAGCCGATATCGCGGCCTGGATGTCGTACGGCATTGCGAAGAAAGTTTCACGTAATCCTGAGAAGTTCGGCACCGGCTCGGAAGAGGGAGTGATCGCTCCTACAAGCGCCAACAACGCGGGGCTTGCCGGAGCATGGATCCCTGCTCTTGTATTTGGTATCCCCGGCGACGCGGTTACCGCGATCGTGGTCGGTGCGATGCTGATGTACGGTTTGCGTCCCGGGCCATTGATCTTTGAGCAAAGCCGCGAAATCGTAGACAGTATCTTTGTGATCGCGGTAGTGACGCAGTTTCTTCTCATCGGCGCCGGCTTGATCGGAATCAAGGCGTTTAGCCGCATACTCCGGCTTCCCCGCAACGCGGTGATGGTGATCGTGTTGATGTTCTCCGTGGTCGGCTCGTTTGCACTTCAGAACAGCTTCTTCGATGTCTATATCATGATCGCGTTCGGCGTGATCGGATTCTACCTCGAGAAGAACGACGTGCCGCTGCCGCCGCTAATTCTCGGTCTGATTCTCGGTCCAATGGTAGAACGCAATCTGCGTGTGGGGCTTGTTCGGACAGGCGGCGATTTTCTTCCGTTTCTGACGCGGCCGATCAGCGCGGGGCTCGCGGCGGCGCTGTTTGTTACGCTGTTTGGAGGTCCGATCTGGAGTTTCCTGCGTCGGCGATTGCTTCGCCGGTAGTCCGCGGCGCTAAACAGCGACCGCTAAACAGCGACCGC
>SLBH01000103.1 GCA_007126415.1 Spirochaetales bacterium | reverse complement strand
GCGATCGCGGGCTATCACGAGGTGCCGTGTATCGGGCTCGGACCGGGCGACGAGGACCAGGCGCACGCGCCGAACGAGTGCATTCGGATCTCGGACCTCGCACCGGCGGCGGCGTTCTACGCGGCGCTCCCGTACAGTCTCGGCGCTAAAGGATAACGGCGCGATGGCGAACGCGGGTAGTTTCGGTTTCAGCCTCAACGGGCGGAGGATTGAACACCAGTCCGAGAGCAGCGAGGGTACACTACTCTCGTTTCTGCGCGACGAGATGGGCCTTACCGGCACCAAGAACGGCTGCGGCGTGGGAGAGTGCGGCAGTTGCACCGTCCTCATAAACGGCGGCGCGAGGCGCGCCTGTAGCGTCTCGCTCGCCGATCTCGACGGCGCCGCGGTAGAGACCGTTGAAGGGCTTGCCGCGGGCGAGGTTCTGCATCCCATCCAACAGGCGCTGCTTGCCTCCGGCGCGGTGCAATGCGGGTTCTGCAGTCCGGGCATGTTGCTTGCGACCAAGGCGCTGCTCGACCGCGATCCCGATCCCACCGAGCAGGCGATCAGAAAAGCGCTCCGCCCCAACCTCTGCCGCTGCACCGGCTACGAGGCCATCGTCGATGGGGTGAGGCGCGCCGCCCGCGCTCTCGCCGGCGACGCGGGCGCGTTAGAACGGCCGCCATCGGCGCCGGTTGCGCGGCTCGAGGGAAGCGCCAAGGTGACCGGCGCGCTGCAGTACGCGGGCGACCTTACACGACCCGAGATGCTGTACGGCGCGTTCGTGTTCTCGGAGTACTCGCACGCCGAGCTTCTCGAGGTGGAGACCTCGCGCTGCGCCGAGCTGCCGGACGTAGCGGCGGTACTAAAAGCCGCCGACCTGCCGGGGCGGAACGGCTTCGGGCTGCAGCTGCCGCATCAGCCGGTGTTCGCCCACGACCGTGTGCGTTACCTCGGCGAGGTGATCGCATGCGTCCTCGCCGAGAGCGAGCACGCCGCGCGCGCGGCGCGCGACAAAGTGACGGTTCGCTATCGCCCGCTCGAGCCGCAGCGCGACCCGCAGGCCGCGATGGGGCCGGCCGCGCCGGCGCTTCACCCGAAAGGCAATATTGCCGAGCACGTCGCGTTCGCCCGCGGCGATCCCGAGCGCGCCTTCGCCGAGGCCGACCTCGTGGTTACCGGCGAATACCGCGTTCCGCAGGTAGAACACGCCTATCTCGAGCCGGAGGCGTGCCTTGCGGTTCCAAACGAAAACGGTTACGCGGTCACAGTCTACGCCGCCACCCAAGGCCCGTTCGCGTATCGCGATATGATCGCCGCCTCGCTCGGTCTCGCGCCCGAGGCGGTCCGTGTGGTACAAACCATGCCGGGCGGCGGGTTCGGCGGCAAGGAGGAGCCGACGGTCCATATCCAAGCCGCGCTCGCAGCGGTTCAAACCGGCCGTCCGGTGAAGATCACCTTAACGCGCGCTGAGTCGATCCGAATCAGCACCAAGCGCCACGGCGCGGTTATCTCGATGAGTCACGCGGTACGCTCCGATGGAACGATCATTGGGTTCCGCTCCAGCACCGTCTGCGACGCGGGCGCGTATCTCTCGCTCACCAAGCCGGTTGTGTTTCGCACCGTGGTCTGCGCCGCGGGGCCGTATGCAATACCCAACGTGGAGGCTGAGGGCTACGGGGTGTACACCACCACCAACCCGGCCGGCGCGTTTCGCGGCTTCGGCAGCACGCAGGTGGCGTTCGCCTCCGAGCGCCAGATGGACAAGATCGCGCGCCGTCTCGGTATTCATCCGCTCGAGTTGCGCCGCCGCAACGGGCTCGTGGCCGGCCGCCGCACAATCACCGGGCAACAGATTCGCTCCGACGGCACCGGCTACCTCGAGACCGTCAACGCGGTGGAGCGCGCGCTACAGGAAGAACACGACAACTTGACCGCCGCGCCGCTCGAGCCGGGATGGCGCCGCGCGATCGGCTACGCCTCGTCGTACAAGAACGTTGGGCTCGGTAAGGGGCTCAGCGACAGCGCCGCGGCCGAGGTCGAGCTCGTCTCCGAGGCGCATGCCGAGCGAGGCAGCGGTGATCGGCTCGTGGTGCGCGTAGGCGCGACCGATATGGGACAAGGCTCGGACACCGTAATGGCGCAGATCGCGGCGCGGGCGTTCGGAATCGAGTACGAGCGCGTGACGGTGGTTTCAAGCGACACCGCCGAGTGTCCCGACGGCGGGATGACGACCGCAAGCCGCCAAACCTTCATCACCGGTAACGCGGTACGCCTCGCTGCCGAGCGCCTTGCCGAACGGCTACGCAACACCCCCAGGTCGGCGCCGCGCCGCGAACGCGTCGTCTACACGCCGCCCGCCACCGCTCCGCTTGCCGAGCACAACGGGCCCGACGCGGAGCGCGACGTTCATTTCGCGTTCTGCTACACGACGCACGCGGTGGTGCTCGCGGTGCATCCCGAAAGCGGGCGCGTCCGCGTGGAACGCGTCATCGCCGCCGCCGACGCCGGGCACGCGATCCATCTCCAGAACGTGCAGGGCCAGATCGAGGGCGGGGTCGCGATGGGACTCGGCTACGCACTCAGCGAAGCCTACCGCCACGAAGGCGATCGCGTTGTAACCGACTCGCTTG
Source organism: Spirochaetales bacterium (assembly GCA_007126415.1). Taxonomy (GTDB): domain Bacteria; phylum Spirochaetota; class Spirochaetia; order DSM-27196; family SLAA01; genus B1Sed10-166. The sequence goes on along the minus strand of SLBH01000103.1, from coordinate 276 downwards.
CGAAACTCGGTGTTCCCCGCATAGACCGCGGCCCCGCCATTCGGAGCGAGGTAGTAGAGGTGCCGCACGCCGACGGGCCGTACGGCGCCAAGGGGCTCGGCGAAATCCCGCTCAACCCGGTTGCACCGGCGGTAGCGAACGCACTCGCCGAGGCGCTCGGAGTGGAGTTCGACACGTTACCGATCACCGCGCAGGCCGTGACCGGTGCAGCAGGTGACGCCAAATGAGTTATCAACGCTGGATTACGGCGCTCATACTCGTTATCGTGGTGCTCGC
>SLBH01000386.1 GCA_007126415.1 Spirochaetales bacterium | reverse complement strand
CGTGTAGCCGTTGACCGTCTGCGAGGTAGCGATCGAATGCGTCTTGTTCGCTCCGAACGATCTGCTTGCGCACCAACAGGCGCGCAAAGTGCGGGCGACCTACGATCGCTTCACCGGCGAGCTCGGTGAGCTCGTGATACTCAAGCGGGATTCCGGCCTTGCGCGCCGCCGCGACCATACGCAGGTTTCGCTCGGTGCGAAACTCTTGCAGGCGCGCAATCGTGTGTCGGCCTTCGGCGCTGAACTGCTTGAGCCCCAAACCTAGCATGTGAAACACGCCGCGAGGGTACTCGACCTCGAGCTCGATACCGGGTATAACCTGCACACCGAGCCGCCGCCCGGTTTCTACTGCCTCGTGTACGCCGGCGATTGTGTCGTGATCGGTAACCGCAATTGCCGATAGGTTACGCTCGGCGGCGTAGGCGACCAATTCTTTGGGTGATAAGGTGCCGTCGGAGGCCGCCGAGTGGGTGTGCAAGTCTACCATTTCGCACTAGAATCGGCCATTTTTGTTTCGTGGGTCAAGTGCCGATACTAGCGAAAGTGCATAACCTTGATTTTACCCGATTTAGTGTTTAGAGTTCTTTAGACGGGAGTCGTGACGTGCCGAAGGCCATGACGTACAAAGCCAACTCGGTCATCTATTTCCAGGGTGATGTGAGCGATCGTATCTACATCCTGAAAGCGGGCCGAGTGAGTCTCAACTCAAACGATATCGAGACCGGTGAGGCGGTGCGGGATTCCATCCAGACCGGGGAGTTTTTTGGTGTGAAATCCGCGCTCGGGAAGTATCCACGTGAGGAAAACGCGGTTGCGCTGTCCGATTCTCATGTGGTGGTGTTCTCCGTACCGGAGTTCGAGCAGCTTGCGCTCTCAAACACCCGCATCGTGATGAAGATGCTCAACGTGTTTTCCAATCAGCTACGGAGGCTCCACGCTAAGGTGCGCGGTTTGCTCGCCGAAGGCGAGCAGGTTAATCCCGAACTGGGCTTGTATCGAATCGGCGAGTACTACATGAAGAAAAAGGAGTACGACAAAGCGCTGTACGCCTTTCAGAAGTACCTCACATATTATCCCGGCGGCGCGTATCACCAGGACGCCAATAGGCTCGCGCAGCAGGCCGAGCAATATGTCTCGAAGTACGGCATCGGACAAGGACCGGGGCTCGGCAATGCCGGCTCAGGTGCCCAACAGGCCGCCGGAGGCGTTTCGGGGGGCACCGGGGCGGTCGGTGACGCCGGGGTAACCGGTGGGAACCCGGCCGGTGCCGGCGAGCGAAACGCTCAGCTCGGCCCGGTTGCCAAGCAGTACTACGCGGCGGTCTCGAGTTTCAGTCAAGGCAACTATACCGAGGCGATGAAGCAGTTCAAGACGATTGTCGATAAATCCGAGGATCGTGAGTACGTCGTGAAGTCTATGTTCGAGATCGGCCGCTGCCTCTACAGCCTCGGGCGCTACGACGACTGCATTCGCCACTTCACCGCGCTCGTGCAACGCTACCCAAAGATGCCGGACCTCGACGAAGCGCTGTTCTATCTCGGGCAGAGCTACGAAGAGAACGGCGATCAAGAGCGCGCCGGCGGGTTCTACAAGAAGATTCTCTCGCGTTCCGGCGTATCCGAGCCGTTGAAGCGTAAAGTCAACAACGCCCTGCGTGGTCTGGAGGGAACCTGAGATGGAGCTCAACCTCGATGCATTCGAGCGCTTTGCCGTACACTTCAACAAAGGGAACATCATTTTTTGCGAGTACGAGCCGGGCGATGCGTTCTATCTGATTCAGGGCGGGCGAGTGCAGATCTCGAAGATCATGGGCGACATCGAGAAGACGATCGATATCCTGCATCCGGGTGAGATCTTCGGCGAGATGGCGATCCTCGAGGAAGCTCCGCGTTCGGCTAATGCAATCTGCTTAGACCCGGTTAAGGCGCTTGAGTTCAATCGAGCGAACTTCGAGATCCTCATGCGCGGCAACCCACAAATTGCGCTCAAGCTGCTGAAGCTGTTCACGAAGCGCATCTACGATCAGCGCCGGCGGTTCATGATTCTCACGCTCGAGGACACTCACGCAAAGGTTGCCGACGTTTTTCTGATGCTAGACGAATCGCAGTCGGGGGCCAAACCGGAAGGCGCCGAGCGTGTCTTCCACACTACTCCCGGCGATATCGGCCACTGGGCCGGCATCTCGCCCGAGCTTAGTCGCGACGTGTTGACGCAGTTCCAAACGCAGCGCAGGATCGAGATCTACACCGACCGGATCGTGGTCAAGAACATCAACGAGTTCGCGCGGTTCGTTAACTCGCGGCGCAAGAAGCGCGACGACACCTGACCCCGGTGGGCGCGCAATCTTTGAAGAACCGCCGAGTCGAATGGCTTCGTAGCGTATGAGGGCGATTTCCGACACCTTACTTGTTGCAGTCGCAGCGCAGCTTACCGGCCAACTGATCAAGGTGGTGCTGCACTCGGTACGCACGCGCAGTTTGCAGTGGCATTACTTTGTAAACGCCGGAGGCTTCCCGAGCGCGCACTCGGCGTTCTCTACCGCGCTGCTGGTGGGCATCGCGTTTCGGAGCGGCCTTGATTCCGATCTGTTCGCGGTCGCGGCAGTGTTCAGCGCGATCGTGATCTACGACGCCTATCGACTGCGAGGCGCGGTGCAAAACCAAGCCAAGATGCTGAACAAGATCTTGCGCGAACGCGGCGAGCCCGAGGTCTCGGAGCTGTCGGGACACTCTCTCGCCGAGATTATCGTAGGGGTGATTCTTGGGGCTACGATCGCGACGGCGTACGCCGTGACGGTCGGGGCTCCGTAGGCTGCGTTCGGTTCGGTGTCAGCGCTCGAACTTCGACTTGGCCGATTTCAACGCGCTACTGAGCGCGTCCCATGCCAGATCCGCGCCGGACTT
>SLBH01000122.1 GCA_007126415.1 Spirochaetales bacterium | reverse complement strand
TGCCCGGCGGCGGCTACACGAAGTCCAGGGGGTCTATCTTGGCACGTGCCTCCTCGCTATGGGCCACAAGGTGCGCCGCAAAACCCGCGGTCATAACGTCGAGAAACACCCCCAGCGCAATCAGGAGCGGAATAATCGGCTGCACCATCACGAACGCCTCTTCCATCCCGCCGGCATGCGCGTTCGAGAGCATCCCGAGCGCCACCAGCACCCCGCTCCCCGGCACCGGACCGAGCAACAACGAGATGCCGAAGGTGGTGGTCATCACCCAGATCGCTTGAGCAACGGTGATCTCGAGCGCGGTATACGACTGCAACACCACGATGAACGCCGCGGCCGCTACCAAACCGGTGCCGGCCTTACCGACGATCGCGAACAACGGAAAGACCGTGGTGCCGATCATTCGCGGCACGCCGATGTTCTCACGGCCGGCGCGCGTCAGCACCCCAAGACTCAAGAACGCGTCGGCCGAAAAGAACCCCGCCAATCCCGGCGCGAGCATCGCGTACAACCAGATATACGGATTGCGCCGCCCGCCGAAGAAATAGATCAGCACCGGGTACAGCACGAGGACGAGCGCAAGAATAAGAATCACGAGGACCAGAATCAACGGCGCGAAGATCTCGAACTCCGCGACTTGGCGCATATTGAAGATGAGACGAGCACCGAACGCAATGAAGCCGATGCCGATCACCTCGGTCACCAGCGAGTTGAGTCGATACATCAAGCGCCCGGCCGAATCGAAGAACGCCGCCACCGGCTCGGTCCCGAACTGCTCGCCGGCGAACAGTAGCCCCAGTATCACCGCCAAGACGTACAGCGGCAGCAGGTGCACGCCGGCGTCGGCAAACATTGCAAACATATTGCGTGGGAAGACCTGGAACACCGTCTCGAGCAGCGTCGGCAGATCGAACGCCGGTGCTTCTTGAAAGATCGGCGGAATGCGCGCCGGTGAGAACACCAAAACCGCACCCGTCCCGAGCACAATCAAGACCGCGCCGGTTACCACAACCAAGCCGATGGTCTTCAAGTACACGCGCACGAGCTTGCGCTCCGAGCGCAGCTCGTACGTGCCGGCCGCAAGGCTGAACAGGACCAGGGGAAAAATCGCGTAGCGGCCCACGCTCAACGTGATCTCCGACGCGATCCGAAAGAACTCTCTGGTGTCGCCGCCGGCCTCAGGGAGGTACATTCCGAGCAACACACCGATGACACTACCGGCGAGGAGCCGCATCCAGATTTTCATAGATTTTGAGAGTATCGCACCCGTGAATCAAACGTCAACGTAGCGCGTGCAACTCCCGCAGTTCGCGGGCGGCGGGCACCCCACGGGCGGCGGGCGGCGTGATCCCGGCCCAGCGCGCGCCCTCTACGATCCGAACGCAAAAAGGCTCGAACGGCTTGAGTGCCGCAGCCACTTACCGTTGCCGCGCGGGGCCTCTTCCTGCAGGTACGTGATGACGTGCTCGGCAAACTCGCCCGCCTCCGAGCCGGCCGAGCGGAAGCCGCGGAGTACCATCGGCTCGTTCCCATAGAGCTCGAACAAACCCTCGGCGAGACGCTCGAACGCTCCGAGTAACGCACGGTCGAGCGGCGCGCGAAGCTCGCGCTCGGGTTGATGCAGAACAAAACTGAGCACGCCCGAACCACGCCGCGAGAAATAGCTAATGAGTTCTTTGCTGATGTAGAGCGCCCCGTTTACCGCGCGGTCCACCGCGTCCTCAACCACCGCCGGCGAGAGTTCGTGAAACGGCACACTCGGTGCCAGCGGTGCGCAGACCACCAGCGCCTCGTCGATCTGCTCGAACGCGTTGCAGACCTCCTGTACCACTCCGCGCGCCGAGATCGGCAAAGCGGGCGTCCAGCTCACCTGCCGCACCCGCTCGTCGAGCTCCCCGATCCCGTTGCCCGAGTCCGGCGGCGCATCCGGTGCTGTGGCTAGGGTAAAGCCTTTGGCCGCCGCGCGCATCGCGAGCTCGGTCGTCACCGGCGCGGCGCGTCCGGTTATCAGGATGCTCTTGTTCATGGTACAGTGGATAGTAGCACCCCCACCACGAAGGAGCAAGCAGTGCGCATCGCGATCGCACAGTGCAACCCTACCATCGGCGATTTCAACGGCAATAGAGTTCGCGTCCTCAACTGCGCACACCAGGCGCGCGATCACGGTGCCGAGCTGGTGCTGTTCCCCGAGCTCGCGATCTGCGGGTATCCCCCGATGGACCTGCTCGATCAGCGCACCTTCCTCGAGGAGAACCGGCGCGCGCTACGCGCGCTGCAGCACGAACTACCGCCCGAGATCGCGGTTGTGGTAGGCGCGGTGGACGCCAACCGCCTGCCGACCGGGAAGCCGCTTCAGAACGTTGCGGTCGTGATGCACCAAGGCCGAGTGCTTCACACGCAAGCCAAAACGCTTCTGCCGACCTACGACGTGTTCGACGAGGCACGCTACTTCGAGCCGGCGAGCGAACGCGTTCCGTTCGAGTTACACGGCGTGCGCATCGGGATCGCGATCTGCGAAGACATCTGGTGGGAGACGCCGCCCAGCCCCGGCGAGCGTTACCCGGTAGACCCCGCCAAGGAGCTCGTCGACGCCGGGGCGCAGCTGCTGCTCGTGCCCTCGGCCTCACCGTTCTTCGCCGCCAAGCGCGCGACCCGCGAGGAGCTCGGCACCCGAATCGCCTCGCTCAACGGGGTCCCGCTGGCGTACGCCAACATGGTCGGCGGCAACGACAACCTCATCTTCGACGGCAACTCCTTCGTGGTCGCCGCCGAGGGTACGGTCGTCGCACGCGCGCCCGGCTTCGAAGAGCACGTGCTGGTCCTTGACGTCTCCCCCGCCGGCACCCCCGGCGCGCCCGGCACCCCCGCGGATCCCGGCGGCGCGGGCGCCGGCACACCGGCGGGCTCCGGCG
>SLBH01000284.1 GCA_007126415.1 Spirochaetales bacterium | reverse complement strand
GTCGAGTATCGCGAGGATATGACACCGGACCTCGGCGAGCGTACCTTCGACGATGCCGTTTCCAAAGGCATGGCGCATGCATTACCTTTGGCGTGAAGGCGTGATCGGTTGGGGCGTCCCGGTAGGCGTCTTTGTGTTTGTCGTCACCGGTGTGATCTACGGTCTCATAATGTGGCGTTTCGTGTTACGATCGGGTGAAATAGGAGAGTAACATGAACAGCTCAGGACCGCCGCTCTCGCAATGGTTTGCAGGCGGCGTATACTTCTTGACCGACGACAGCCTGTCCGACGAGCAGCTTCTCAAGACCGTGGAGCAGGCCCTCCGCGGCGGGGTCCGCTGCATACAGTTGCGCGATAAACGGCGCGACACGCGCGATCTGCACAGACTCGCGGCGCGGCTGCGAGCGCTCACCGCAAGGATGGGAGCCGGGTTTATCATCAACGACCGCATCGACCTCGCGCTTGCGGTAGGCGCGGACGGCGCTCATATCGGACAGGATGATATACCGGCGCGCGACGCAAGGCGGTTGCTCGGGCCGCAACGAGTGCTCGGCGTTTCGGCCGATTCGCCGGAGCGGGCACGGCGCGCGGTTGCCGACGGGGCCGATTACCTCGGTGTAGGACACGTTTTCGGAAGCGTCGCAAAAGAGAAGAACGAACCGCCGATCGGCGTTGAGGGACTGGCTGCGGTGTGCGAGGGCGCGCGGGTTCCGGTGGTGGCGATAGGTGCGGTGAACAGCGAGAACGCCGCTCAGGCCGTTGAGTGCGGTGTCTCAGCGGTCGCGGTGATCTCGGCGATTTCGCGTGCCGAAGACCCTGAGGCAAGCGCACGTGAGCTCGCCTCGGTGGTGCGGTCTGCTTACGAGCACCGCAAGACCGCGTTACGTCGGTCGCACCCGCCTGCTCCCGAGCCGGAACGGGCGGGAAGCGCGCTCGAGACGCTACGAAACCAACAGCCGCTCATTCAAATAATCGCGGATCATGGTGCCGTTGCCTCGGCCGCCGGCGCAACCGAGCTCATCGGCGCTCATCCCCTTACCTCGGAAGCCGAAGAAGAGGCCGGCGAGATGGCTCGCCGCGCTCGTGCGTTACTGCTGAACACCGGCGCGCCGACGAGCGGCAAAGTGCGAGCGATGCGTCGTGCGGCCGACTCGGCTCGGCGCGCCGGAGTACCGGTTGTATTAGACCCGCGCGGAAGCGGCGCGAGCGCCTACCGTGTCGAGGTTAATCAGGGGCTTGCTCGCGCCGGATCACCCGCTATCGTGCGGGGCAACGCACCCGAGATCGGGGCGCTCATCGGGCGCCGGATAGATCTGCGCGGCGTCGACGAAGACCGTCAGGAGAACGACAGCTACGACAAGGCTCGCATTGGGCTCGCCCGCGCGGCGGCGTCGCAACTCGGTACCGTGGTGGTGGTCACCGGACCAGTGGATGTGGTATGCGACGGAAGGGCGACGGTGCCGCGAACCGTGTTGGTCGGAAACGGGACGTCGTTGTCGGCGCGCGTCGTGGGCGGTGGGTGCATCGTCTCCGGCCTGATAGCGTCGTTTGCCGCGATCGAGGGCGATCCGTTTCTTGCCGCGCTCTGGGGCCTCGGCGTTATGGGCGTCGCGGCCGAGCAGGCGGTAACGGAGCACACCGACGACCGACGAAACGACCGAGGCCGGCCGATGCGCTTTCGGACGGCGTTGCTGGATCGGCTGTACGCAGTCACGCCCGAGCAGCTCGCGAGCGCAATCCGGCTCGAGTGGCCTTCCGTTGATTAAACATCGCGACGGTAGCCGCCGTGCGCTACAGGTTGTATATTTCCAGCACATTCCAAAAAAGGTAGCAACGCATGAATCAAGCAACAGCCGAAGCGCGCGGGAATCTCCGTGGCAGATGGGTAAGCTGGAACGGAATTATTTCGCATCCGTACGAGGAGATGCTCAAGCCCCGGTCTGAAGACGAGCTTGCTGAGGCGGTGAGCCGATCCGAGAGCGTGCGTATGATCGGCAACGGGCAGTCCTCGGCCGACATTGTGGCCGGAGCCCCAACGCTGATCAGCTCCGAAGCGTATAGCGGGGTAATTGCGGTAGATGGGGTTTCTCGACGCATCACGGTACGGGCCGGGATGCCGCTTCGCGAGCTACTGGAGACAATCGAGGCGTACGGGTGGTCGCTGCCGTGCTTACCGGATATCGATACCGTGACGGTAGGTGGAGCGCTTTCGACCGGGACGCACGGCACCGCCGGCGGCGCGCATCCGCTGGCGGAGTCTATGGTCGCGTGCCGCCTCGTTACCGCCGACGGATCGGTGAGAGAGATCGCCGAAACCGATCCGCTCATGCCGGCGATTCGCTGCGGGCTTGGGGTGCTTGGCGTGCTCTCGACCGTCACATTCGAGTGCAGGCCTCTGTACTATCTGCGCGTTCAGGAAGAGGCGGTGAAGGATTCCGATTGGGCGGCTCAGTATCGACAGTGGCTATCAGAGTACGACTTTCTGCGTGTCATTTGGCTACCGCACACCGGTTACGGATGGGTGATTACCGGCAGTCAGGTTGAGCCCGACACCCCGGTGGAGGAGCGCGCGGCTCCCGGCTACGTTCGCTACCGTCGCGAGGTCTCGAAAACGCTCTACAGGCGCAGCGCGGCGCGTCCGCGTTTCACCAGGACTGCAAACAAAATCTTGAAGCGACTGTTCTTCTCGCATCGAGTGGTAAGCAAGGGAACCTTGTACGGCGCCACCGTCACCAAGTCGCGCAGTTCGCCGCTTGAGCTCGCGGAATGGTCTGTTGGGCTCGGCCGGTTCGACGACCTTTTCGCCGAGATGAACCACAGGCTCGAGAGCTCCGATAACAACGCCTACGCGCAGATTCCGATGGATGTTCGGTTCTTGAAGGCCGACGAGACCTGGCTGAGTCAGGCCTACGG
>SLBH01000327.1 GCA_007126415.1 Spirochaetales bacterium | reverse complement strand
TGCTCCTTCACCCACGCGGTAAACTCCTCAGTTCCCATGTAATCAAGCAGCAATCCGGCGTCTTCCGCGAGCTTGAGGAAGGTCTCATCCTCCATAGCCGCTCGAAACGCATCGTGGACATGATCGATATACTCACGCGGCGTGTCCGCCGGCGCTGCGATACCACGCCACTGACCGAGGGTGAAATCCACGCCCTGCTCGCGCGCAGTTGGGTAGTCCGGAAAGTGCGAAACGCGCTCCGGGGAGAACACGGCCAGACACCGCAGATCACCGCTTTCCAACTGGGACACCCCTTCCGGCGGCCCAACGCTGATTGCATCCACATGGCCGCCTACTGCGGCCGTAACCGCCGGCCCGCCGCCGTCGTGCGGAACGTGGTTGAAAGACACGTCGGCCTCTTGCTCGAATGCCAGCGCGATCATGTGCGTCCCACCGCCTGCACCCGCGTTTCCGAGGTTAACCTCTCCCGGCCGATTTTGGGCATCCTCAATGAGATCGGGCAGCGACTCGTACGGCGAGTCTCCGGGCACGAGAATCCAGATCGGCGCGGAAACCAGATTGATCACCGGCTCGAAGCTTTCGGCGGTGAAAGGCGTCTCGCGCATGTGGGTAACCGTAATCGACGGAGTAGCCCACGCCACGAAGTAATACCCGTCGCCGCGGCGCTGCAGCGCTTCGGTGTAGCCCGGCACCGCCGCACCTCCGGGCTTGTTGTCGATGATTATCGAACTGCCGAGGTACTCCGGTACCACGCTTGCAAACGTGCGGAAAACGATATCTGTTGCACCACCTGCACCCCACGGAACCATGAGCTCAATCTCACGCGTCGGATACTCGTCCTCAATCTCAGCCTCACCTGCTCCGCCCGCAAACACAATCGCCGGGAACAGCACCACAAGAGCCATCCCTACAAAACAAACCTTAACGAGCTTTCTTTCCCCCGCCATCTCTTCGCTCCTCCTTAATCCGGGAACTGATATTCTACGACAAGACAAGAATGTCGGGTCGTGCAAAGGTAAATCCGCCCACCTTCATCTCCAGCACCGGGAACGACACCGGCTTCGAGAGCAGCACCGGCCCTGCCGCCGTTGCAAGCATGGTGTCCTCACTCTTGGCCCCGGTAATCGAAGGGTTCCAGGCGAACGCCTGGTTGGGCGCAACGGTCTCGTCAGTGGCGAAGTTGACCTTGTAGTCTCGCCCGGCGTACCCGATCGCGCCGCCTTGGTGATGCAGCTTGTACTCATCGGGAAAACCAAGTCGCCGATACTCATCCACACCCATATTGAACGCCTCTCTCACCGGTCGGTCCGGGACGGTGTGCGCCATCAGCGTGCAGTCGATCTGCACGTTGGCGTCATAAATCGTTCTTAGATGGTCGGAAACCGGTTCGAACTGCACGAAGCGCGTGAGAGACACGATGAGCCCCCACTTTCGTGCGTTGACACACAGCATTGCCCGTTTATCAATCTTACGTTCGGTCGCGATGGGATGGCGGTATTCCGCAATTCGCTCGTCGGCGGCACAGAACGTCGTGATGTAGTCGAGGCGATTGGCCCACAAGCGCTCCGCCAGCCTCCCGATCACCGCACATTCCTTGTCGCCGGGCCGCACCGTTTCGGCTGTCTGCTCTATAGCCTGCGAAGTCAGATGACCGAGCTCCTTATAGCGCTCTACCTCACTCGGCAGCAGAGCAAAGCGCAGCCGCGCAACCTGCGGTCCGACGTTCTCAGTCCCCGGTAAGCCGAAGTCGGCCCCCACCCGAGTTCCTCCTGCGAGTTCATGGACCATCTGATGCTCGCGGTCGTCATACCACTGAAACGAATGGAGTTCAAATCCTAATTCTTCCAGTAGCTCCTCTCGCGCCATTCGTGGAGCTTCAATATTGTTGCAAATCGCGTACTCACGCTCCCGAGTAATGAGTAGCCCGGCGGCCCCCAGCTCCATCGCGATCCCGACAACGTTCTGCCCGCCACCGGTCAGCCATGAGAAATTGCTCTGCGTCTTCAGATAGATTGCGTCCAGGTCACGCGCTTCAAGCAGCTCGCGAACCCGGCGCTTCTTGACATCGATCTCGTCCCTGATGTTCATCACCCTCTCCGATTGCGGTACACCGCCACCGGAAGGGTAACACGTCAGACGTCTGCCGTCAATCAAGTTTTGCAGCTCGGCTATAGTTCGTGAGACGAGGTCGACGCGATTGGAATTACGGTCTGCGTAGGTTCTGCAAGCGGTGCCGCGGCGCCGGTCGGCCGCGGTGCCGCGACCGCTCGGCGCGCCTGCTTCGCCGGGAAAGAGCTGCGGCTACCGGGCCGCGAAAGGGCGGCCCGCGCCGACCGCCCTACCGCATAAACATGCCGCCGTTCACATCTATCGTTTCACCGGTGAGAAAGTCGTTATCGAGTATGAAGCGGACCGCCGAGGCGATGTGTTCGGCACTGCCGTTGCGCTTCAGCGGACATTTCTCTTGGAACTGCTTCATACGCTCCGGTGTCGATACTTTGTCGTGAAACGGCGTCTCGATCACGCCGGGCGCGATCGCGTTTACGCGGATCTCCGGTGCGAGCTCGGCCGCAGCTCCGCGTGTGAACGAGTCTAACGCTCCTTTACAGGCGCCGTAGATCGTGGCCGACGGGGCGCCGTGGCGCGCGGCAATCGAGGTCATGTTGATAACGCATGGGTCGCTTCCTTTTCGAAGCAACGGCAGGCACAACGAGGTGAGCAGCATACTCGAGAAAGTGTTCAGCCGGAACGTCTCGTCCATCAGCCCCCACTCGAGGCCATCCGCAATAGGGTTACGGCGAATCAATCCGCCTGCGTTGTTGATCAGCGCATCGAGGGCCGAGGTGTGAGTGTGTAGCGTTTCAACTAGAGAAACACACCCCTCGCGCGTGCTCAGGTCGGCGCGGATCAAATG
>SLBH01000008.1 GCA_007126415.1 Spirochaetales bacterium | reverse complement strand
CGTGTAGGTAGCGACCTATCTCGATGCGTGAAAGCGAGACCGATTGATACAGCTGCTCGTGGACCAACGCGAGCGAGTAGATGCGGTGCTGTAGCGCGCGAAACACCTCGGCGTCGTGCGGATTAACCAGCGCGTCGGTCTGCAGGTTGGTAAGGCTGATAATGATCTGCAGATTGTTCTTGACGCGATGATGCAGCTCGCGGAGCAGTACTTCCCGCTCGTTCAGCGCGGAGCCCACCTGCGCGATCTTCTCCTGTAGCTGCTCCACCATAGAGGATATCGCGTCGGCGAGCACCGCAAATGCCGGCACCGCCGCAACCATCGTGAACGATAGGTCGAACGCGTTCGCGAGTCGGCGCTCCACAACCAAGTGAAACGGCAGGTTGCGCACCGCAAAGGTGCGTGCGCTGCGCAGTGCTCGCCGGCCCTCGAGCGTACGCCCGGAGCCCCTGTGAACCGGGAGGTCCACTGTCTGGGCGGTTATCACGACCGCCGGGTCGCGATGGGCAAACACGCGCCCCGAGGCGTCGAGTGCGGTGATGAGCGTTTGCTCGGCTTGAAGCAGCCGCGACTCTACCTGTGATATCAAGAGCGCCGCAGAGCGGGCTTGGTCGGCGAGTGTTTGACGGTATTGCTGATGAAAGCTGATCGCGCCCGTGAACAGCCCGAGCGCCAAGACCGGCACCGTTGCAAGGAGGATTCCCCAGAGGCGTATGCGTGGACGAATGCTGCGTGACAAGGCCCAGCCAAGCTCCTACGAAATCGAGGACCCAACTCTCCATGTGCGAGATTGGTTCTCTGCTGCCGAAGATGTTTGGAGAGTAGCACAACCGGAACGCTGTGTCACATGGTGTGGGCGCCTCATTTGCGGCGGCCTATGTGCGGCGGCCTATGCGCGGCGGCCTATGCGCGAGCGTGCGTGGTGATGAAGGTGTGAATCGCCTCGGCCACGGCACCGTTTTGGTTGTCGGCGGCGGTAACCCAGTCGGCGAGCGCCTTGAGCTCCGGCACTGCGTTCGCCGGCGCCACACCGATACCCGCGAAGCCAAGCATACCGGCGTCGTTCATTGCGTCGCCTATCGCCATGACCCGCTCGCGGGCAATCCCGAGCTGTTCGGCAAGTCGGCGCAGCGCGCTGCCTTTGTCTACGTCCTTCGGGAGAATCTCGAGAAAGAACGGCTTCGAGATCACGGTGTCGAAACGGCCGCCGAACTCCTGCTCGAGCCGCGGCTTGAGCCGCGCCAACTGCTCGGGATCACCGGGGATCAGCATCTTCGAGACCGGTATGCTTCGCAGAAGCTCCTCGAACTCCGGAACGATGCGCTTTTTGAGCCCCGAAAACCTGCAGTCCTCGTCCACCCAGTAACTATCGCGGCTGGCGCAGGCGGTGTCGTCGATGTAGACCTCGGCCGGCAGTTTCGCTTCCTCGATTACGCGGTACGCCGCGACCGCGAGCTCGGTCTCCAAGCAGGCGCGCATGATCTCCTCGCCGCCGTCGCTGCGCGTGACTAGTGTGCCGTTCCCGGAGATCATGAATCCGGGCCGCTCCTGCATCCCGAGCTCCTCGGCGTAGTACTCCATCGCCTCGCGAACGCGCCCCGACGCGAGCAGCACCTGCACCCCGGCGTGCTCGGCCGCAAGAATCGCGTTCTTGTCGCGCTCTGAGATCGTGAGATCGTCCTGCAGAAGGGTGTCGTCGAGGTCGAGCGCGAGCAACTGAATCGCCTTGCTCGGTCGCGGCGGCTTGCCTGGCTTGCTTGGCTGGTTTGACGTTGCCGGCGCTTTTGGCGTGTTGGGCCGGCTTTGCCCTGCCGGTTGTACCGGCTCGTTATCGGGAGAGACCGCGCTGTGTTTCATACCGCGAGCATAGCCGAACGGTCGCGTCTTGTCGATCTCGGGCGGGTTGTGACCAGCACGCTTCTGTGTGTAGTACTCCGGCGTGCTTAACACCTTGGGCTCGTTACTAACATCATAATTTTTCAGTATTGAGTTATAGATTCCCTGCGCGAGATTACCGACCGTGGTATACTACTTACGCTACTATTTGTAAGAACTGTAAAAAACTCTGCAAGGGGGGCGTAATGCGCAAGTTATCGCTGAGGGCGGTGGGGGCGGCGTTGGCCGGCGCGGCCGTGGTGCTCGTGCTCGGTGCCTGCAACTGGCAGGTGCCGGAGAGCATGAACATCAAAGGCAGCCCGGGCGTGGTGGTGCCGGGAGGCAGCGTTGATCTTGATCTGGATGAGTTCAACGAGTTGCTTGATGATCTCACCAAGGATTTCGACGAAGGTTTTGGCGTGGATTCCGGGTTCACGGTTGGCGAGTTATTAATCGGCGATGATACCTTGCCGGGGACCGATGGTGATGAAAACGGCGGCTCCGCGTACGACGGCAAGCCGTTTCGGATATTCACGGAGCTTGCGATTGAAGAAGACTTCGACGGAGGCGATATACCCGGCGACTTTGGTAATGACTTTGACGTCGGAATAGATGGTGAAACAGATCCTATTGATCTCTCGGATGTGTTTGGTCCGCTTTCCGATCTGTTTAAGCTCGACGCGGTGCCGGGCAGACTGACGATCAATTTTACAGATTCCGCGGATGCAGAAGACACCGTCGACGTTCGCCTCCGCGCGGAATGGACCGACGCTAACAATGGCTCCCATGATTTGTACTTGATTAGTGACGACAATGACGATCCGCTTACGTTTGAGCCCGACAACAACTTCGAGGACTTCAACCTCGAGAAAGCATTTAACGACCGCCCGGATAATCTGGTGCTCCATTATGAGTTGGCGACAGATAACAATACTAGCGGCGAAATTGGAGACATTGTCCTGCGCATCGAAATCCCGTTCCGCTTCACGGTCGAGACTGACGATTCGCAGGACTACGTGTTATTCGAGTTGGATGACGGCGATGACGATAACGGCGATGACGAT
>SLBH01000277.1 GCA_007126415.1 Spirochaetales bacterium | reverse complement strand
TGTCTCGAGCGCGTGGCCGAGATCGACGCCGCGATCGGCGGACATCCGCACCGGGTGTTGTTTAGTCGCCGTGAGTTCAAGAAGAGTAGCATGCGATACTTCTGCGAAGAGCGAGTGAAGAACAACGTAGGAGAGTAAGAGGAGGCTGCCGATGCGTAACTGGGACAGGTCACGGGAGTTATTCGAGGACGCGAGCCGTTACATCCCCGGGGGAGTCAACAGTCCGGCGCGCGCGTTCGGCTCGGTGCCGATGCACCCGGTTTTCATGGAGCGCGGTCGCGGGGCGTATATGTACGATGTCGACGGCAACGGCTACATCGATTACGTCCTATCCTGGGGGCCGCTCGTTCTGGGGCACGCGCATCGCGATGTTGTCGCGGCGATTCAAAGCCGCGCGCGCCTCGGCACCGGGTTCGGCACGCCGACCGAGCTCGAGACCGAGCTCGCGCGTACCATCATAGACGCGATCCCGTCGGTTGAGCAGGTACGGCTGGTTAACTCCGGCACCGAGGCGACGATGAGCGCGTTGCGCCTGGCGCGCGCCTATACCGGCCGAGAGCGTATCGTGAAGTTCGACGGGTGCTATCACGGGCATGTGGACCCGCTCTTGATCAAGGCGGGGTCAGGGGCGCTTACGCACGGGGAGCCGACGAGCCCCGGTGTCCCTGATGCCGTTGCGGCCACGACGCGCAGCTGTCCGTACAACGATATCGAGGCGATTGAGGCGCTGTTCGCCGCCGAGGGTGAGCAGATTGCTGCCGTGATCGTGGAGCCAGTTGCGGGCAACATGGGGTGTATCCCACCGCAGCCGGGCTTTCTCGAAGCACTGCGCAGCGTAACCGAGCGCCACGGGGCGCTTCTGATTTTCGATGAGGTAATGAGCGGCTTTCGGGTTGCTTGGGGTGGAGCGCAGATCCTGTACGGCGTAACGCCCGATCTCACCTGTCTTGGAAAGGTGATCGGCGGCGGTCTGCCGGTCGGCGCGTTCGGCGGAAAGCGCGAGATAATGCAGTTGCTGTCTCCGGCGGGGGCGGTGTACCAGGCCGGTACGCTTTCCGGAAACCCGCTTGCGGTGGTGGCGGGGCACGAGACACTCGCGGCGTTGTCCGAGCCGGGGGTATACGAGCAGCTGTCCGAACGCAGCGAGCGGCTCAGCTGGGGCATCCTGCGCGCCGCCGAGAACGCCGGGGTGCCGATCTATGCCACACAGGTTGGATCGATGTTCACGACCTTCTTCAGCGAGCAGCCGGTCACCGATCTTACGAGCGCGCAGGCCTGCGACACCGAACGCTTCGGACGGTTCTTTGTCGAGCTCTTGCGCCGGGGTGTCTACATCGCGCCGTCGCAGTTTGAGTCGGGATTCCTCTCGACCGCCCACGGTGAAGGCGAGATCGAGCAAACCGTCGCCGCGGCCGAGGAGGCATTCCGTGCGCTCTAAAGGCGCCGCGGCGGGCGGAACTACGGGCGCAGGCCCACTTGCGCTGCGCGCGGCTTCCGTGGCACAAACGCTGTATGGCTCAAACGCTTGGAAGACCTCCGGAGGACCATACCAGTGCGGTCGAACGCCTCGCCCGATAAGCGAACTACTCAACGCGACGTAACTCAACTCGATTCGGCTCAGCAGCGGTACGCTACCGAAAGCCCGAGCGCCGACGTGAATCTACCGGTTGTGTACCTGCAGCTCGTGCTCGCGATGGCGTTCTTTGGGCTCAGCTTTGTGTTTACCTCGCTCGCTCTAACCGAGTTGCGGCCGATCACGATTATCGTGGTTCGTCTCGTGATCTCTCTGGTGCTGTTGGGGGCGTTGTCGCGCGTGCCGGCGGTGACGCGCATCATCGGTACCTGGGAGCGCCCGCGGCGCGGCGACGGGCGCGGGTTTCTCGTGATCGCGCTGTTCCAGCCGTTTCTCTATTTCCTAAGCGAAAACACCGGCTTGCTGTACGCCGGGCCCGCGGTTGCGTCTATCATCGTGGCGACGATCCCGGTGGTCACCCCGGTCTTCGCTTTTCTGCTGCTGCGTGAGCGCATCACGCTCGCGACGGTGTTCGGCGCGTTCTTGAGCGTCGGCGGAGTGGTGTTGATTGTACTCGCCGACGGCGAGGCCGGTGGTGCGCATCCGCTCGGTGTTTTCTTGGTGTTCGGCGCGGTGCTCGCGGCGGTGGGGTACGCGATCGCTCTGCGGCGTTTGCCGAGCGAGTATAGCTCGCTGACGGTTGTGGCGTGGCAGAACATGATAGGCCTCGCGTTGTTTCTGCCGCTGCTGGCGCTGTTCGACGCACGCTCGCTGCTCGGCGCGGGCCTTCCGTCGCCGGAGGTTCTGGGGGCGCTGTTGTTTCTCGGGGCTTTTCCGTCAACGGTTAGCTTTGTGTTTCTCGGGCGCGGCATTCGGGTGCTCGGCGCTACCAAGGCGAACGTGATGACCAATACCGTGCCGGTGTTCGCGACGGTGTTCAGCGTGCTGGTGCTCGGGGAGGTTCTGCGCTGGAGCACGGTGGTGGGGATGGCGATCGTTATAAGCGGTGTACTGCTGAGCCAACTGCGTCGCGCGAATGCGGACGCCGGGGGTGACCCGGCCGCCGAAGCGCTTGAGACGCGGGCCGAGTCCTGAGTGACGCTTCGCAAATCAAGCATACGCAATTACCATTTGACGGCGCGTTACTAACCCATCTATACTGCTATACTGCGGATATTGCTACCGTACCATAAGAATCGGGGAGCCCAATGAAAGGCGACGTAATCCTTATCGAGGACCACCACTACCGAGCCGCCGAGGCGATCGCCGAGAGACTGCTGCCGCGTATCAGGCGGCACGAGCGACGCTACGTAGTTACCGTCGCCGGGGAGTCGGGAAGCGGAAAGTCCGAGACCGGCGCGGCGATCGCCGAGATGATCGAGAAGCACAGCGAACTGCGGTGCATGGTGTTGCAACAGGACGACTACT
>SLBH01000215.1 GCA_007126415.1 Spirochaetales bacterium | reverse complement strand
TCTCCGTACGACCTTACTCGCGGGCGCATCATCTACCGCGAACGATAGCCTCTTACAATCGCCCAGGTAGCTCCCGATCCGCCTTCGCTTCGCTTCGGAGTTCCGATCTCGCCTACCGCCGAGTGCGCTTGCAAAAAAGACCGAACAAACTCAGGCAGCACCGCTTTGTCCGAAGAGTGCTTGCCTTTCCCGTGAATCACCAGCACCTTTCGTAAGCCTGTCCTGAGTGCCCGTTGTATGAGCTCCTCAAGCGCGCCTGCGGCCTGCTCTATCGTGTATCCGTGCAGATCGAGCTCGGCCTCGACCGCAAGCGTTCGTCCGGCCTGACGCCGAGGCGCGCTGTTGCACCCCGCACCCAACTCGGGATCGGCTTCTCCGGACTTCGGTGGGTAACGATCTATCCATTGCTCAAGTGCGTAGCGCTGTGATCGCTGCCGATCCGGTTCGGACCGCTGTTTGCGGCCCGCTTCCCACTGTTGAAGAATACGCTCAAAATCCATAACGCTACTCCCGCGTTTTTCGAATTGCCGGCGGATCGCCGATGGTACCGATCACCGCCTCGCCGCTTAGCCAGCCCTCAACACCGTATCCGGTGCGCACCAACTGAAAATCGCGATGCCTCACGAGCACCTGCACCGCAGTACCACCCTCGAGCCGCAACCAAGCATCCGCGTCGGCGTCCGGAATGCGGCGGAGAACCGCGGCCTCCGGCCCCACAACCGCCACCGGCATCCTCGAGACGCGAACGCTCGCGACCGCGAACCCCGCCGACGCAAGCGTCAACACGACCGCAAGCACCGCAATAATGACAACCGCTGCTCCACGTATCCGGCGTCTCGCAAACACCGCAAGCGCACACAACACATTCGCCAGCACCAGCGCCGCGATCACAAACACGTCGGGATGCGGTAGCCGCGGCGGCTCCGGTTGTTGTTCCAGCCCAAGCTCGGCTTCGAAATAAGCGAGCGCCTTACCGATCTCCACCGCGCGGGGATTAGCGCGAAGCGCGCGGCGCAACCGGTAAACAGCCTCCGGCACGGCGTCGTGGTTGTACAACGCAAGCGCGGAGTTATATAACACGCCGGGACTGTCGGGGCGCTCCGACAAGATATGGTCATAAAGCTCGAGTGCCTCGGCATGTGAGCCGTCATGCTGTATCTCCACAGCGCGCGCGATACGCTCCTCGGGAAACTCCTCCGACGCCCCCGCCCCTAGGAGCAGCACAAGCCCGACACCCACCACCCCAACTCGCGTAGGAAGAACGCCGGATACACCGAGCAAGATCACGATGATACCCGGAAGCAACCAGAGGTAGGTTTCGGCGCGTCGGTAGTAGTTCGCGGGCTCGATTCGCTTAATACCCTCGAGGTCAAGCAGCGCGAGCGCTTCTCCTTCGCCTCCGCCGTTGACCCCTGCAGTCTCGGACTGTTCAACCTGCAGCGCCAAGGCCGCGGGCCTACTGCGCTGCGTACTGCCGTGTTGTGGATCGAGCCAAACGAACTCCGGTAGCCGAATCGAGTGAGCGCCGGTAGAGCGCGGCGTCACGCGGTACCGCAGCTCGCGCGTACCGACGAAACCGCCCGCCTCGGCGTGTACATCTTGATTCTCGTCTAAAGTCGTGACCACCAGGTGCTCGGACTCAAGCGAAGGTATCTGCAGGGTTTCGAAGTTTCCTTGCCCAGTTACCCGCAGGCTAAGAACGGTAGATTCACCCTCGGCAATGCGATCGTGCTCGAGCTCTGCATGATACTCAAATGCACCTACCGCATTGCTGCCGCGTACCTCCTCCGGTAACTCGCGTAGTTCCAGCTCTTTTGCCCGCGTGAGCTCATCGAAAGCGCCCGCCTCCACACGCGCTTGCGGCAACTCAACGGAACCGGCCGTGTCGGCGCTGTAGAGAAAGCGTGCTATCGGTATCGTGAACAGAGTACGATTGCCGACCTCGCGTCGCTTGATCTCCTCAAAGGCCTGAACCTCTACAAGCTCTCCGACCGCCGGGGCGGGAACATCGAGCGAGTCGGGGAAAACGTACTCGGTGGCGTTCTCGATCACCAACGAGACCGGCACGATCTCGTGTTGGTACAGTTCACCGCGGGCGACACGCCAGGACACACCAAACGGCACCTCGTCGGAAGCTCCCGCTACCGACACTTCGAGCACCTGAGGCTCGGTCTCGAACACCTCATCACCGGCTCGTATTCGGAACGACTCCAGAACGGCACGACCCGGTCGCGCCGCCTGCGCTTCGATGCGTACGCGTGCGGCACGGCTTCCCAATCCTCGACCCGGTAGAGAGAGCCCCGTTTCTACAACCGTGTTCACGCTCGGGGCCACGATCTCCGGAGGATCCAGCCCCATGATCTCGATCTCTTCGGAACCAAGATTTGTCGGTACGATGACCTCGAGGCGCAGCCGACCGCCGGGGCTTGGAGGCGTGTCCGGCACCTCTACCGTCAGCCGCTCACGGCTCTCCTCGGCAAAGCCGAGCGGCGCCGTCGAGAAGAGGAATACTATTGTGCATGCGATTACCAGTAGAGCTCTACCTCGTCGAGCTCCGGTGTTTCGGTGGCAAACCACCTGCCGTCCTCCCGTCGTCGGATATACTCCAGCACACGACTGGTTTCGGCGCTCGGCTCGTGATCGCTGTCGCGCTCGGCCCGCTCGGCCTGATCGAGACCGGCTCCGGCCTGTATTCTCTGAAACGCCAACTCCAGATTGCGTTTGGCCTCGACGCTGTTACTCTCGATCTCGAGCGCAGCACGAAACTGATCGTACGCTTGTCGATACCGTCCCCGTTCGTAGAATAACAGGCCGCGGTTGAAGCGAATGCCGAACGAAAGGTCGTCGAGCTCGGCCTGCTCGGCCTCGTCCCATAGCTCCAGAGCGGCCTCGCTCTCACCGAGCGCGTGGTACGCGTTCGCGAGATTATACGCGACATAGCCTCG
>SLBH01000204.1 GCA_007126415.1 Spirochaetales bacterium | reverse complement strand
CGCTTCGGATGCTGCAGACGCTTGAGCGCCTTCTTCTCGATCTGCCGAATGCGTTCCTTGGTCAAGTTATAGCGATCGCCGATCTCTTTTAACGAGAGCGGGCTCTTTCCGTTCAGGCCGAAGCGATACTGAACGATCTCGGATTCTTTCTCGCTGAGACTCTTGAGAACTTGATTGATGTCGTCCTTCAAAGACTGCTCTACCAGTACGGACTCAGGCTGCTTATAGCCCTCATCTTCAACGAAATCTCCCAGCAGAGACGAATCCTTCTCGGCGTAAACCGGGGTCTCGAGCGAGATGAGATCACGAGATATATTAATCAGGTCTTCTACGTGCTCCTGATTCATGTTCAGCGTCGCCGCGATTTGCTTCATCTCGGCTTCTTCGCCTCGCGTTCCCTGGATCTCTTTACGAATTTTCTCGATTTGCACGAGCTCATTCGCGCGGTTGAGCGGTAATCGAATCATGCGCGACTTCTCGCAGACGGCCTTGAGGATGGCCTGTCTAATCCACCACACTGCGTACGAGATGAAATGATATCCTTTCTCGACGTCGAATCGCTCTATCGCATTCATCAGGCCGATATTGCCTTCGCTGATTAGATCGGAAAGCGGCAAGCCCTGGTTCTGATATTTTTTCGCTACATTCACGACGAAACGGAGGTTGGCTTGGATAAGCTTGTTTTTCGCCTCGATGTCACCGTCAGCCGCCGCACGCGCGTAGCGATTTTCTTCCTCGCGAGTCAAGAGCGGAATTTTGTTGATTTCCTTCAGATAGATCGAGAGTACGTTCTCGTCATCTGCGCTTGAGTGATAGCTGCGTTCCGCAGGCTTCTTTTTTGTTGCTACTGCCATGCAAGCCTCCTACCATAAAAGAAGCAATCTCCATGCCAAGAATGGCCAAAAGTTGCCTCTGTAACTTCTTTTATGAACAGGAATTAAAACTTGCATCTTGAAGCAAGGTCGTATCAGCCGATCAAATGGGTCAGATTTACCCACATATAGCGAGAGTGCTATATAATGTATCATAATATACCAGTTCAGCCCACAACCGCTGCAACGTGTGTCACGCCGTTTGCCCGCAGCCTACGAAGATCCCCTATCACGTGGCTATGAACGATTTAGCTTGACCATAATAGGACTGTCTTGTATATTCTGGTTGTCATCCAGACATCAATTATTATCGCGTTCCATAGACAGAGGAGGGATTTATGAAAATAACGCCGCTTGGAGATCGTGTGCTACTTTCGCTGGAAAAGACCGAAGAGAAGACGAAGAGCGGACTGTTCATCCCCGAGACTGCGCAAGAGAAGACCCAAACGGGTGTTGTCAGGGCGGTGGGTGACGACAAAGACGCCATCAAGGTCAAGCCGGGCGACAAGGTCATGTACGACAAGTACGCCGGTACCAGCATCAAGGTTGACGATGTTGACCATCTCGTGATTCGAATGGAAGACGTCATCGCTATCGTCGAATAAGCTCTGATATTTGACGTAGTCGACCGCGTTCTACATGAACGCACCAAACCGGAAGCAGCCGTCCCACGGCTGCTTTTTTTTCCCGCTCTCTCTCACGTCTCGGCGTAAAGGAAACGCTCTAGTTCACGCAGTACAGCCCCTCTATCCTCGAATACCCGGGACGTCTCGGGGACGGAATCAACGAAAGCCCGCCCGTACGGTTTCGTGAGCACGCGAGTGTCGCTGATGATCACCACCCCGCGATCTACCGCGCTGCGGATGAGCCTACCGAACCCCTGCCGGAATCGCATTACCGCGTCAGGCAAAATAAGCTCCATGAACGCATTCCCGCCGCGCGCCTTGATTCGTTCGGTCCGGGCGATCAACACCGGGTCGCTCGGAACGCGGAACGGCAGTCTACACAGCACCACCACCCGCAGCGTCGCCCCCGGCGCGTCAACGCCGGCCCAGAAGCTCTCGGTCGCAAACAGTACGCTGCAAAGGTCCTGATTGAAGCGCTTCAACAAACGCGCCCGATCGTCATCACCTTGCCGAAAGGTGGTGATCCCGAGTTCGTTGAGACGAGGCTTCACCGCCGCATACACCTCGCTCAGCATCCGGTAAGAGGTAAACAGAATCAGCGCGCTCCCCTCAGAGACCTCGAGCGCATCCTTCAAAAACTCGATCAAGAACCGTGTATACGCCTGAGTGTCGGGGGTCGGCGCGTCACGTGGAACGGCGAGCAACACGTGATTGCGGTAGTCAAACGGCGAATCGAACCGGCGCATCTCGAGTTGCTCGAGCCGCTCATCGTCGAGTCCAACACGAGCCGCCCAATGACGAAACTCATTCCGAACGGTCAAGGTTGCGCTCGTGAAAAAAACACCTCGATACGGCAGATAGACGGCTTCATGCATCAAGTCGCGAATCTCCAGCGGGGTCACCGTGAACCGCACCGTCGCCGGCCTCCCCTCGCCCGGCTCCCTACGCTCAATCCACGACACGAGCTCAGGATGCTCGTCGCGACGAAGCACTTGCTCGGCGATCGACGCGATCGTCTCCAAACGGCGGACCACCCCGATCAGCTCTACCAGCGCCGGTTCCTGCTCGCGGTCGGCCTCTTTGCTCGACAGCAGCCTGTCCGTCAACAGCTCGACAACATCCAGCACCTGTTGTTGGAACTCGCGAATCAGGCGGTTGAGCTCCTGTTGCTGTTCGTCGTCTTCATACCGCTCCGGCTCAATAGGAGGCAGCCAAAGGCCGGTGTGGTCGCCCACTATCTGTAAGGCCTGGCGGTTCAGCTCCTGCATCTTGGCCTTCATCTCCTCCAGCAGCGCGGGAACATGTTTGAGTGCTTCGTTGTCGCCGGGAATCTTCTCGAGTCTCACAAGCAGCCCAAGATCGCGTCCACGCCGCCTTCGGTGCAAGCGTGAGCATTGCTTCTCCAACGCCTGCGGCGAGAAGCTTTGCGAGAAATACGAGGTAGCACTGTTCTCGAGGTGGTGCGCTTCATCGAACACCACGTGTTGAAACGGCGGCAACACGGCGGTTGCCTCGAATCCGGTGCCGCGTAATCTGATCGCGAGATCGGAGAACAACAAATGATGATTGACGACAAGCACCCGTGCCGCGGCGGCAGCCCGGCGCGCCTTCATCAAGAAGCAACGCTCGCGACTACGGCAGCGGCGCGCGCTGCAGTGATCTGCGTCGGAGTTGACCCTGTTCCACACCTCGTCGGTAACCGTAAACGGCAGATCGCTTCTTCCGCCGGTGTCCGACTCGGCCGCCCAAGCGGCGACAGCGGAAAGCTCGGGATCGTCATCCTCGCCGATCACTCCGAGCTCGGCTGTGGCCTCCTCCAGCCGGGCCGGACAGAGATAGTTGCCGCGCCCCTTAACCAAAACGGCTTGCAGCTCCGAGCGTAACGCTCGCTTCACGAGCGGAACGTCCTTCTCGATCAGCTGCTGTTGCAGGTTTATCGTGGCGGTAGAGATAACGACCCGTCCCGGATTACGCTCGAGCCACGCGAACACCGGCACAAGGTAGGCAATCGATTTGCCGACACCGGTTCCTGCTTCCGCAACATACACCCCGCCGTCGTTCAGCCCCTGAGCGACGAAGCGCAACATCTCGAGCTGAGAGCTGCGCGCTTCATAGGCCTCGAGCGTCTCCGCGAGCGCTCCGTCGGCGCCGCAGACCCGTTGGAGCTCCTGCGGATCGAGGGGCTGCAGGCGTTGCGGCACCACCGGTTCAACGACCACATAAAGCGCCGCCACGTCGTTGTCGACGATCATGCTGCCGATGCCGTTATCACCCAGGCGGGCAGCAATCTCGAGATCGGCGTCGCTCGGGCGCAGGTGAGAACTTGGATGGTTGTGCACCACCACCTGACCGCGCTCCATGTGCTCCGCGACCGCCGGCACAGCGCCCAGATTGCCGCGCGCCGAAACATCAAGCTCGTAGATCATACCGTCTTCGTCAAGACTGCAGACGAACAACACTTCATTCCCGTCCGCGGCCGCAATCTCATCGCGCAGTCTTGCGATCACGGTCGGCCGAATACGATCAGATGGCTCCATTGCGCGCCATAATACGGCACGTCATCGTGCGTGACAACCGCGCCGCTTTAGGCTACTATACCGTTGTTGTGGGCGTGTTCGACAAACTAGAAGATTTTATCCGAGACATAGTAGACCAAAACGAAACTCCGGCCGGCGGCAGCTCCGATCCCGACTTCGCCGACGCGTGGGCCGAGTTGGACGAGTACATGAGTTTTGGAGCCGGGCGCGAGACTCACGGTCCCTACCGCCGACAAACGGCGCGTGGCGAGGGCCGCGGCGGAACGCGGCGCACAGGCGCGTCACGGCCAAACCGCATCCCGAAAGAGCTTCACGAGCATTTCAGAAATCTGGAACTCGAGTTCGGAGCCTCGCTCGAGCAGGTTCAACTCGCCTATAAGCAGCTCATACGGCGTTATCACCCGGATCGGTTCGCGACCTCTCCGGGCAAACAGCGAACGGCAAACGAGATAATTAAACGCATCAACTACTCGTATCATCAAATCGTCACGTTCTATCGCTCCACCGACCAAACCTGAGCCCGTCACCGGTCTACAAGGCAAACTCAATCACGAATCGATCTCAATGCCGTACTCGACGATTTTCCGGTGCAGCGTCTTGCGCCCGATACCGAGTATCTCGGCCGTTTTGCTCTTGTTACCTTTATTTGCATTAAGCGTGCTTCGAATAATCTCTTCCTCGGCATCCGAAAGCTTGGAGCCTAAACTGATCTTGATGTAGTCGTTGTCCGAGTCTCCCACGACCGAGGGTGGCAGGTCGTCAACGTGTATAATGTTGCCCTTGCACATTACGGTCGCGCTCTCTATACAGTTTCTCAGCTCACGAATATTGCCCGGCCAGGAGTAGTTGTAGAGCACCGACCGAGCTTTCGGGTCTATCCCCTCGACATTCTTGTTGTTCTCGCGCGCGAACTCCTTGATAAAGGCCGACACCAGAAGCGGTATGTCTTCCTTGCGCTCGCGTAACGGCGGCACCTCGATGTTCACAACATTCAAGCGATAAAACAGATCCTCTCGAAACCTACCGGCTTCAATCTCCTTGCGCAGATCGGCATTGGTGGCAGAGATGATGCGCGTGTCGACCTGCAGCGTCTCCTCACCACCGACGCGCTCGAAGCGCTTCTCCTGCAGCACGCGTAGTATCTTCACCTGTACGTTCGGATTGATCTCGCCGATCTCATCGAGAAGAATCGTGCCGAGATGAGCGAGTTCAAACCGTCCTCGCTTACGACCGACCGCACCGGTAAACGCTCCTTTCTCGTGACCAAAGAGCTCGCTTTCGAGGAGAGACTCCGAAAGCGCCGCGCAGTGTACTTTGACGAACGGCTTGTCTTTGCGATCCGAGAGACGATGAATCGCGTCGGCGATGAGCTCCTTACCGACGCCGCTCTCACCGGTTATCAATACCGATGCCTTGGTCGGCGCAACTTGATGCACCACGTCAAAGATCGCGGTCATTCGGGGGCTCTTCGCAATTACGTTCGCAAACTGCTTCTGCTTCTCAAGCTCTTCCTGCAGAGCGCGGTGTTGCAGCACGAGTTCACGAGCCGAGAGCGCTCGCTTAACCAAGAGCGACAGGCGATCGAGATTAACCGGCTTGGTGAGAAAGTCAAACGCACCGTCGCGCATCGCCTGCACGGCCGTTTCGATCGTGCCGTGCCCGGTCAGAATGATGACCTGCACCGTGGGGTAGGACTCAACGACGCGCCGCAGCAGCTCCTCACCGGACATCTCCGGCATACGAAGATCGGTGATCACCAGATCGATCTCTTCGTTCTCTATCGTCTGCCAACCCTCGAGACCGTCGGCGGCGAGGTACACATTGTGTCCGTCGAGTTCAAGCGCCTTCTGCAAGCCCTCACGAATGTTCTTCTCGTCGTCGACGACGAGCACATTAAACTTCATCGTCCTCCCCTTTCCAACTCAACAAGTGCTGTTCCTTTTGAGGAATCGGCAAAGTTATCGTAAAGGTCGTGCCTTTGCCTTCATCCGAGTTCACCGAGATCTCTCCCATGTGCTCCTTAATGACTTTGTATACCAGCGTCAAACCGATACCCGAGCCGAAGTCTTTCGTTGTGAAGTAAGGCTCAAATATCTTACCGAGCACGTCCTCAGGTATACCGATTCCGTTGTCGCTGATGCGCAACACCACGAAATCGCCGCTGAATCTAGTGGAAACGCGGAGCGTTCCGCCGTCGGGCATCGCCGCGATCGCGTTCTTGACGATATTGAGAAGCGCCTGCTTGAAGTGTTTCTCGTCGAGCTTAAGCATAGGAAGGTCCGACTCCAAGTCTCGCTCGAGTCTAATGCCGCCCTCCTCGAGCTCAGGCTCTACGAACTCGAGCAGGTCGAAAACGACCGAGTTGAGATCGCGCTCCTCGAGGGTCATATCCATAGGACGCACCGCGAAGAGGAAATCCACCACAATCTTGTTGAGTCGATCTATCTCCTCGTTTATAACCTTGAGGTTGCTCTCGATCGCGTCGCGGTCGAGCTCGTCGGAGCCGTTGAGCGCCTTCTGGATGAGCTGGATATGAATACCGATCGAGCCGAGGGGATTCTTTATCTCGTGCGCAACGCCGGCCGCAAGCGTCGTAAGCGACGCCAGGCTCTCGGCACGCCGAAGGCGTGCCTCCCGCCCCCGCTTCTCAGAAATATCCTCGATACGTAGTATGCTGCCCTGAATCTGCCCGTTGCGAACCAGCGGCATAATGCTACACGACAGGATGCGGGTTAGACTTCCACTGTCAAGTGTGAACTCGCGATCGACAATCGATTCCTGGTTCACAAGCGTCTCGCGCACGAATGTCGCGATATCCTCGTCCTGCAAGTACTCCCAGATGAGCCGATCCGACCAATCGCCGGCCGCCACCGGAACCACGCGCTCGGCGGCTTTGTTCGCAAACACTACATAGTTCTCAACGTCGGCAACCACAACGCCGTCGCCCATTGAGTTCAGCACTACCTCAAGCTGCTCGTTCTCGGACGCCAGATCGTAGATCAGGGCGTGAATCTGTGCCCTATCGAGTTTGGGAAGCTTCTTGAGCGCGCGTGCAATAAACTTTCGCATCTATCCCGACCTCATACTAAAGTATAGATTATCGAGAATCGAGGAAACGCTCAAACGGAAACGGTCGCTCTGCAGCAAACTGCGGCGAACCAACGCGTTCCAGCGCTCGAGTTGCTCGAGGCTAATCGGCAACTCTTCTAGCGCGGGCTCCCCACGCGCGCCGGAGCGATGCTGCTCGCTTTCGGTACGAAGAATAGCCTGGAACGCCGATAGCAGCTCGCGCAAAAACTCGTGCAACCACACCTCACCACCGGCAGCCTTCAGTTCCTGCTCGATGCTCTTGAGTTTCTCGTACGTCTCCGCGCCCTTGGGCTCCACAACGTGCTCGAGAAAACTGCGCGCGAGGGTTGTCGGCGAGTGCGTGCCGGGGAAGCTTGTCCGCACAAAGAACTCACGCAGCGAACGATACGCCGGATCCTCCACCCGAAAAATCCGCCGAACCACCTCGGCGGCCTGCCGCTCGGTGCGTTCGGCGAAACGGTAAGCGCGGGCCCGCGAGAGGACGGTCTCGGCCACCGCGCCGCGGTTGTCGGTGATTAGGACGAAACGAACGTTTTCGGGAGGCTCCTCGAGCGTCTTCAGCAGCGCGTTCCGCGCTCCCTCTTGAAGGCGATCGACCCGCTCGAGCACCGCGATCTTAGCACGGCCTTGTGGCGCAATGTGCGCCCAACTCGAGAGATTGCGAACCATCTGCACCGGCACGCCTTCACGCGGCAGTACCCCTACAAGCTTCGCGGCATGGTGAACGATCAGATCGATCTGTTTGCGGCATTCGTCGTGATCCGGTAGATCGCTTTCGGGAGAGAACTGCACGAGACTCTCTTCAACCACCTCAACCGACGAGGCGACCTTACTCAAGCGGTTCTCATCTCCTTCCCACAGCACCGGGTCGAAACGCCGAAGAAGTTTTCGGACGGCGCGCAAGAACAGATATATCCCCGGCGCGCTGCGCGTCGAGAGTATTGTGTCGGCGGCCACCCGGATCTCCTGCAAAAAATAACGATCGCCGAGCATAAGTGTGTCGGTGTGCACAAGCTCGCGATGCCGATTGCAGGAGGAACAGCGACAGTTCCAGTTCGCCTCAGCCTCACAACTGAGAACGCGCCCGAGTTCCAATGCTGTTGAAAGCTTGCCGGAGTAGCGGCTCCCTTCAAACAGCAGGACACGCGGAAGGCTTCCCTCGGCGACCTCGCCTCGCAGCCGCTCAACAACCGCTTCCTGCGACAAGATATTCTCAAACATCGGAGCCTCGCTCTTGCAGCAACTCAGCCGCGAACGGCAGCAGCGGTAGCAAGAAATGCGCAAACACGCTTTCTGCTATCATGCGATCAGGGGAAACGAAGGGTTGCAACTGCAACAGCAGGAGTAGCACAAAAACTACTACCAAGCCTTCTACAACCCCAAGGAAGAACCCGAGGGCGTGATCAAGGCTGTCGAGATGAATCCGCTCAACGAGACGATTCAAAGCGGTCTCAAAGATCTTCACTACAACGTAGACCACCAGGAATAGCCCCAGGAACGCGATCACTTGACTCCAGGCATCGCTCTCGACGTAATCAACAAGCGCAGCCGCAACAATCCCGGAGAACACAACCGCCGCCGTTATTCCCAGAATCACCGCGGCCATCGACATCAGTTCCTTGACGAACCCTCGGATACCGGCCCGAATCGTGGTGAAGAGCAGGATTACAATGAACACTATATCGATTCCGGTGACGTCCATAACTCAACTCTCGCCGACTTGCCGATCTACGATCTCCGCGATTCGAGCGGCGGCTTCCGGCACAGCCATAGCGCGTGCCCGCCGTGCAAGCTGCTCACGCTCGGCGTGATTATGTATGAGCGCCAGCAAGGTGCTCAGAAGCCGCTCCGGGGTGGCCTCATTCGGCTCAAGCACCTTGGCAGCCCCACGCGCGCGACACAGCTCCGCGTTGCGCAGCTGATCGCCCCGCGACCCGGCCGCACCCAACGGAACCAAGACCGCCGCCTTGCCGGCGGTGAAGTTCTCCCATACGGTTCCCGCCCCGGCCCGCGAAACTACCAGATCGGCAGCTGCCAGCACGTCCGGGAACTCTTCAGCAAAGAAGGGCGTATGGTAGTACGCGCCTTTCCGCCCGGCCGCAACGCTCCGCCCATCGTGAAGCGCGTGCGCTTGATGCGCCCCGGTTTGATGCGCTCCGGTTTGATGAACGACGTCACAGCTTTCGAGCAGCCGATCGAGAACGCACTCGAGCAACTCATTGATCTGCGCCGAGCCGAGACTTCCGCCGAGAAATAGCACGATCGGCCGCGCGCCGCTCATTCCGAGCAACCGTCGACCTCGCTGTGCGTCGCCCGCGGCAACCGCGGCTCGCACCGGGTTACCGGTGACCACCACCCGGTCCCGGATCGCCCCGTCAAAGAACTCGACGCTTTCCTGGTACGGTACCAGTACCTTTACGGCAAAACGAGCCGAGATCCGCGTGGCGAGCCCTGGGTCATAGTCGGACTCGTGCGCGACAACCGGTATTCGAAGAACGGCGGCCGCGATCACAACCGGTACCGCCACGAAACCACCTTTAGAGAACACCACAGCGGGTTTCATCCGCCACAAGCGAAATATCGCCATGAGAACGCCGGCCGGTAGGCGAGCGGCGTCGGCAAGGTTCTGCAGCGAGAAATAGCGACGCAGCTTCCCGACGAACACCCACGAATACCGCAGCCCGCGCTCCTCGACGAGGCGACGCTCAATACCGCGCCGTGAGCCGATCCAGACGATCTCGACGCCGTAGCGGGTGCCGAGCTCTTCTGCAACCGCAAACCCCGGAAAGACGTGCCCGCCGGTCCCGCCGCCGGTAAAAACAACCAGGTATCGCATTACGCTCCTTCGTGTCGGCGTGCGTTCGAATCTATCATGGCCGGCTCGCCGGTTTCAATCTTACCGCGTGCCTCCAGCGTGCCTCCCGGTCGCACCGCGGGCTCCGGCAGCTATTGTGCTAATAGATTCAGAATAACTTGAGTCAGACCTATTAGGGCACCCAGCATCGCACCAAACAGGTTGATCCATTTTAGGTGTTTGGCGATGACCGTCAGCAGCAGCCGCTCGACACGCTCCACCTCGAGGCTATCGATCTTCTCGATCACCAGCCGCTCAAAATCCACCGCCTCGATTAACTCATTGAAGCGCGTGTCGAGCAACCCGATCACACGAGTACTGAGAAACGAATCCAGCGCATCCTTATCTGCGGCCAACTCGCGCCCCCAATGCAGAGCTCCGTTGCGAGCATCGTGCGACTCGCCCTCGCGTCCCTTGACCAGAATCCGAAGCGTCTGAAGCGTCTGCTTTGCTACGCGTTCGGCGGTGTCTCGGTGGCCCAGCCACGCAGCCAGACCGTTGGCAACCACAGCCCGCAAGCGCTGGTACAGCTCCGAGCTCTCGGCATCGCCGAGCTCCGGAATACGAGCACCGTCGAGGCGGCGCTTGATAAAGCCGCGGATCTTCTCCCGCAGATCCTCCCGCGCAAGCAGCGACTCCATGAAGCCGAGCACCCGCTCTTGGGCAAAATCCGGAGCGATTCCGAGCAGACCGAGCGCACCCTCCGGGGTGTGCTCCGAAAACTGTTCGGCAGTCTGCACCACCGCCGCAACGACCTTGTCGCGATTTCCCCGATCGCGGGCCGCCTCCTCGAGCGTCGCCAGCAGATCATCGATGATCGCCGGCATGTTCTCGGTCAACGAACGATCGTATTGTCCGGCCGAGATCAAGAGACGTTGCATCAAGTTGAGCTTGTCGAGGACATCTTGCAGCAACAGCTTGCCGCGAACCGACATCTCGGACCGAATGTCGGGTCTGCTCAGGAAGCGCACAACCTGCTCGAGAATCGGTTCGTACAGGGCGTCGAGCGCGCGGTACAGGTCTACCCAGAAGCGCGGGGGGATTCGCTCTCCAATAGTTCGGTCGGATTCAAGCTCCATCGAAATCCAATCGCGCGCCCCGACGAGCAACTCTGCGCGAACTTGCTCCGACACGACGAGCCGTGATCCGAGCTCAGCGAGCCGCTCGCGATCCGGCTCTCCAAAGAGATCCGATATCCGGCGGCCGCCGAGCACGCCGCCGGCGT
>SLBH01000311.1 GCA_007126415.1 Spirochaetales bacterium | reverse complement strand
GGCGCGCGGC
This sequence comes from Spirochaetales bacterium, assembly GCA_007126415.1. Classification (GTDB taxonomy): domain Bacteria; phylum Spirochaetota; class Spirochaetia; order DSM-27196; family SLAA01; genus B1Sed10-166. The sequence goes on along the minus strand of SLBH01000311.1, from coordinate 2,956 downwards.
GGACTGCAGGTGGGTTGCGAGCTCCACGCCGGTGTAGCCGCCGCCGACCACAAGCAGGGTGGCGCCCGCCTCGGCGGCGCCGGGGTGCGAGTCCTGCGCAGCGTCGGTGGGGTGCGCGGCCTGCACAGCCTTCGCGAGGCGCTTGCGGATCAGCATCGCGTCGCCGAGGCTGCGAAGCGGTGTGGCGTAGCGCGCAGCCGATTCATTGCCGTAGAACGCAACCTGTCCGCCGTGGGAGAGCAGCAGAAAGTCGTAGGCAAGCGTTTGGCCCGCGGCACCGAGGGTGACGCGCTGGTTTCGAAGATCGACCTCGGTGAGCGCGTTCTGCACAAATCGGTAGCCGTGTTGGGCGGCGAGCGCACGGTGGGAGCTGCCCCCGGCCGCCGATCCTATCCGCCCTACCGCGATATCCGGCAACAGCGGCAGCATCTCGCAGCGCGACTTAGGGTCGAGCAGCACTACCTCGGCTCTCACGCGGCGCCCGGCCTTGGCACCGCCGGCCTCCGCGGCGGCCGACCCGCCGGTTGACCCGGCGGCGAGACGGGCGGCGGCAGCTACGCCTGCAAAGCCGCCACCGGCCACCACAACGCGTACCGGCGATCCTCGCCCATGCCGCACGCTCACGACGCCCTCCCGCCCGCGCCCACGCCGGGGATGGCGAGCTCCACGACGACGCGGCCGGGTAGCAGGGTGTAGACCTTGGCGTGCTCGGCGAGCCCGGCGCGCTCGATGAGCTCGCGGAGCTCGGGTGGGCGGAAGGCTTTCTGCACCGAGAGCGCGCCGTCGAACGCGGCGAAGCCGCCGGGGTAGAACAGCGTGGCGAACGCGGCGAACGCCGCCGCGGAGCCACGCGAGCGCACGAGGTCGTTTGCGATCACCAGACGCCGCGCGGCTGCCGCCATCCGCTGCAACAACTCCGGCAGTTGCTCGTCGGGGAAATGGTGCAGCAGGTGATTGCAGATCACGTAGTCGTAGCGCGTGCGCGGAACGAGCGGCAACTCGAGCGCCGAGCCCTGCTGAACCGTGATTTCGGGAACGGCCGCGCAGGCGCGGCGGGCGAACGCGGCGACGCGGGGGTCGGCCTCCAGCACCGTGACCTCGGCGTGCCGACCGCGGCGGGCGGCGTCGCGGACGATGCGGCGCGCAATGTCGCCGCCGCCGCCGCCGACGTCCAGCACGCTGAAGCGGCGTAGGCCCGCGGCGGCGGCGTCTGCCGCCGGCCGCCGGTCGAGCGCGCGGCGGTATCGGCTGAAGACGCGGTTGATCGTAGCGAACTGCGTGAGGGTGCGCTCGAGGCGTCGGCGGTCGCTATGCGGGTCGTCCATAAGCTCAGGCGCGCTCGACCGGCGCGCGAAATCGCCCCGCAGCACCTCAAACACGGTGGTAGGCGCGCCGTTCATGCCGACTCCAGCAACGCCGACTCAACCGTGAGCCCCGGCCCAAACGCCGCGGCGAACATCCGCCCTCGACGACCGAGGCGCTGCATCTCTTTCAACACGAAAAAGATCGTCGCCGAGCTCATGTTGCCGTAGTTGCGCAGCACGGTGTAGGAAGCGGCAACATCGTCGGGGCTGAGCCCAAGCTCTTCGCCGGCCTTCTCCACTATTGCGCGCCCGCCGGGGTGAATGGCCCACTGCACGATCTCGTCGCGAGAAACCCGCGCGCGCGCGAAGATCGTTTCGGTGATCGAGCGAATCTCGCGTTGTATCAGCTTCGGAACGTAAGACGAGAGGCGCATATCGAACGCGGTGTGCCCCACCGTCCAGGCCATGTCGCCCTCGCTGTCCGGGACGATGTACGACTCAAATGCGTCCAGCCGATACGACGGCAGGTCGCGACGCGGGGCTTCGGGTGAAACGAGCGCGGCCGCCGCGCCGTCGGCGAACAACGCGTTCGCCACCATGATGTCGGGGTCGAGCTTCTGTTGGAAATGCAGCGAGCACAGCTCGAGGTCCACAACCAACACCCGTGCCCCGGGGTCGGCACGGCAGATGTCGCGCGCGGTCTTGAGCGCCGGAAACGCCGCGTAGCACCCCATGAACCCCACGTGCAGCCGATGCACCGAAGGCGAAAGCGGCAGATCGCGCGCGAGATAAAAGTCGAACCCCGGCGCCGAAAACCCTGTGCAACTCACCGTTATAAGGTGCGTGATCGAGCGCGGGTCGAGCTCCGGCATCGACGCAAACAGCTTACGCGCCACCTCGAGCGCGAGTTTGGTGCTCTCGGTCACAAACAACGCGTTGCGCGCGACCACATCCGGCTCAGGCCTCAGGTCGTCGCTCGGCGGGTAGAACGTGCGCTCTTCCGGGGGCCGGTCGTAATCGCCGACTACTGTGTAGCGACGCTCGATTGCGCTGCCGCGATACACCTTCGCGAGAAACCCCTTCCTCCCGGCGTAGACCGGCAGGCGTTGCATGAACTCGAGCACATACTCCTGCGAGTAAGAGTGCTCAGGCACCGCGGTCTCGATTCCTTGGATAAACACATCATGGTTGCACGCATCGCTTCTTGACATAACTTCGCCGTTAAAAGTATCGTCGCGCCACACCAAAAGGCAATTGTTGATGAACCCAAACAACAATATTTTTCGCGACAATCTCTCCGACGACATCTTTTTCGACCCCGCCCGCAAGCGCGCTCACAACCGCCGACTCTTCACCGTCGTGGCACCACGCTACGACCTCGTCACGCGCGTCCTCTCGCTCGGCCGCGACCGCGCCTGGAAACGCCGCCTCATCGCCGAGCTCCCGCCCGCGCCCCCCCGCGAAGCGCCGCGCCCGCTGGTGCTCGACCTTGCCTGCGGCACCGGCGACCTCACCTTCGCCTTGGCCGAGCGCTACCCGCAGGCCGAGGTGACGGGGCTCGACCTCAACCCCGAGATGCTCGAGCTCGCTCGCCGCCGCGCGGCTGCATCGTCACCGGCCTCGGTCTCGTCCGCCGACCCCGTGCCCAGCTT
>SLBH01000265.1 GCA_007126415.1 Spirochaetales bacterium | reverse complement strand
TGTACGCCGGAATAGCGGATAAACCACTGCGCCGCTACGCCTGAGTGTTTCACACGATATACTGGCCGATCAGCACTCGTTATCGGTATCTTTGGATTAGATCACTTGAGATAACGGGCGAGGTTATTATGTCTTTCGACGGTCGGCAACGTGGCGAGCTGGAGCAGCACGCTGCAACAGCTTCCGAACTCATCGAGAACGGTCGGTACCGTGAGGCTCTCGAGCACCTATACGTGGTGGTTCAGGAGCGGCCGAACCATCCGGGGGTACTGTGGGAGCTTGCGATGGCGTACAGTAATCTCGAGTATAATACTGAGGCATTGGCGGTGCTGGAGCAACTGAACCGCCGGATACCGTCGAACGTGGAGCTCCGTACCGCGATGGGGTGCATTCAGCTCCGGCTCGGGCGGTATGAAGACGCCAAAGTTAATCTTCTGCGCGCCTATGCCGCTGATCGCGAAAACGCGTTAATTCTTAGAAACCTTGGGCACGCGTATCAGGGGCTCGGGGACGCTGCTTCGGCTGAGCAGGCCTTCTTGGCGGCGCACGAGATGGACTCGGCCGACAACCGCACCGTGCAAGCTTTGGCGCAGTTCTACATGCGTAAGCCGGATCTGCGCATGGCGGAGCACTGGGTGAAACTGCTGCTCTCGCGGGCGAACGACCGAGAGACCGACGCTGAGCGGTGGCTGTTGCGCATCCAGACCGGTTGGGCGTAAAATAGCGATGAAGGTATCGGGTATCCCGTCGGCATTGGCTGCTGTGCTCGTCATACTCTCGGTACTCATCGGCTGCGCTACGGTGCGTGACCGCGACGCGCTCGGTCCCGAGCGCAATTGGGAGTATCGCGTCCGTGAGCAACCTCGCATAGGATCGCCGAGTCTTGAAACCGGTGAGCTTCGGTTTCGCGATCGGGGAATACCGATAGTCTTCTCGGAGTTAGTACTGTTCAATGAGCGGTATACGTACCGTTACCGCACCGAGTACGACCCGTTCCAGGGATACCGAAAGGATCCGGAGTTTGACCCGCCGGAGATTACCGAGGCTGGGCCTGAGCTGTCACGGCGGGAACGAAACCGCGGCTGGTATCTATCGGAGTTGGACGAACGCCGGCCCGGCACACCCGGCGGCTGGATCTGGGTGCGGCGCGAGAATCTCAGCGCGTATCTCGACCCGCGAGAGATGCGCGAGTTCGCCGAGTATTATCGGCTGGAAGAGCTCTCGGGGCGGCATGCAACGGCGGAGGATCGCCGTTCCAACGTGCAGTTCAGGTTTTCGGTACAACAGTCACTCAGTCGATAGATTTCTGACCGTGGGTGCGGAGCCACCCGCCGGGGCATAACGTACAGGGGCGTTGTTCATCAAGCAAGCTGCAAGCGCGCGGAAAGGTCAAGTAGTGCTCGCGTTCTCGGTTGCCGCCGTGCTGGTTGTGGTCGGCGCGACGGTGTTCAAGACCGCTACGATAATTGACAGTGTCCCGCGCATCGAGCTGAGCGAGTTTTCACATCAAGGTGGTTTCGACGATCTTGGCCACCGCTTCCTGCCCGATCACGACATCAGAGCTCACGTGTTTCGAACCGAGCTCTCGGTGGATGACGTGCTCGAGCTCGGCGTACGCCCGGCGTACCGGATGGTGGTGTACCGCATGGCGGCAGCGGCGTATCAGGTGCGCTTCAACGGCGTACTTCTTGGGTCGGTAGGGGCGTTCGAGAACCCGTCCGGGAATCTCTGGAACGCGTATCAGTCGTTCACTATCGATCCCGGTGTGCTGCGGCGTCAGAACGTTGTCGAGATAGAGGTGCTCGCCTCCGGGGAGTTTGGGCTGACAGCCTTACCGATCGTGATCACCGACTCGCAATCGGAGCAGCGACTTGCGCTCTGGCTCGAGAGCATCATAGGCAACGTCCCAACCTTCGCAATCCCGGTCCTGTTGCTGATGTTCGTGATCTTTCTGGTGCTTGGCGCGAGCCCGGGAATAGGCCTCGGGGACGAGACGCTGTACTTTGCGCCGGCTGTGCTCTGTACCGCTGTTCACATGTTGTACTACGTGACGATTCACAGCCTCCCGACCCCGATCTTCCTGTTCTACCGAATCGTGATCTCCGCTATTTACCTCGCGGGGTTCTTTTTCGGGCTCGCGATCTATGCGCGCTACCGCTACCGGCCTACGGCCGTGTTCGCCTGGGCCCTCCTCCCGGTTGTGCTTGTCCCGTGGATCACAAGCGCCTCGTGGGGTGAGTTTCACAGTTGGTTTCCGGTCATGAATCTGGTGCTGCTCGGCGGGATCGTCTCCTGGGCGCTTGCCGCACGGCGCCGCTTCCGGTCCGACCTCAAAGCCCGGGTGCTGGTGATCGGAAGCGTGGGTGCGGTGCTGTTCCTCGGCTCGGACGTGCTTCTGCGGCTGTTGATGGGCTTCCGAACCGTCGGGCTCGGAGTGTTCGGGATCCTGGTGCTGATCGCGGCTCTCGTGGTGGTGGTGCTCGACGACTACTTCTCGCTGTATCAAAAGGCGTCCCACAATCGCGAACGCGCGGCGCTGATGTACGAAAAATCAATCCGCGACAGCATGACCGACCTGTTCAATCACGGCTATATGTTCGATATCTTACGGGGGTTGCGCGGCAAGTACACGGTCTTGATGCTTGATCTCGACAACTTCAAGGAGCTCAACGACGCCGGGGGGCACGCGCTCGGCGACGATGTCTTGCGATTTGTCGCCGGCAAGATGAAAGAGCTCGCCGGCGACGAAACATTTCTTGGCCGCTACGGCGGCGACGAGTTCATCGCGATCATGCTCGATGCCGGGCAGCCCGAGGCCGAGCGCTTCGCGCAGGCGCTCAAATCGACCATCGAGAGCAAGGTACTTGAAACCGATCAAGGCCGTTTCGGTGTGCAAGTCTCGATCGGTATCGCGGTTCACACCGGCAACGTTCACGGCGGTGAAGCGACGATGGAGGCGGCCGATGCGGCGCTTTATCAGGCGAAACATTCCGGCAAAGGGTGTATCACCGCGGTGTCGATGGTGCGACGTCGCGGGCGTCCCGCGGACGTCGGCACCCCGGTGTAGCGGTTGGGGCGTCGGCAGTTGCGACGAGGGAGGCGGAATAAGCGTTGCGAGCGATTCTTAGGTTGAGTGTTTCTGCGGCCGTTATCGTGTTGCTGATTGCGACGGCGTTCGGCGTGTCCGGATGTGCGAGCGGCGACTCCGGCTACGCAGCAACGGAGTACGCGGCAACGGAGGCGGAGAACCTCCGAGCGCACAGGCTCGAGGAGCTCGCGCTTACGCACGACCTCGATGCCGATACCCTGCTCGCTTACTATCATATGGTGCTCGCGTCGTGGCGCGAACGCGACGGATATAACGATACCGATTGGCGTCTCGAGTACTTTGGATCGAACGAGACCAACACGCTCGCGTTCGCCCACGAGATCGATCTGCGGCTCATCGTAACCTTTCGTGGTTCGCAAATCCCGAGCAACCGCACCGACCTCCGTCAAAACTTCCGATTTCGCCCAAAGCGGGTGCCGTTCGAGCATACACCCGAGGCGGTGAGCGCGCATCGTGGATTCCTCGAGAAGTACCTCTCGATCCGGGAGGAGCTGCACGCAGTCGTGAAACGCTCAAACCGACCCGAGATCGTGCTCAACGGGCACAGCGCCGGCGGCGCGCTCGCGGCCTTGGCCTACTTCGACCTGAAGCGTTCGTATCCCAGCCGCCGCGTGAGGGCGATAACGTTCGGTATGCCGCGCGTCTTCAACCGGCGCGGGGCGGATATCATCAATCGCGAGCGAGACCGCGTGATTCGGGTCGTAAACGGTGACGATATCGTGCCACGCCTTCCGTTCCGATTTTTCGGGTACCGGCACGTCGGCAGAGCTGTTGAGCTCAGCCCGCGCCGTTGGTATCGACCCTTTTCGCAGTACGACCACCACCCCGGGTACCGAAAAGAGCTTGAGCGCCGCGCGGGCAAGGACGCTCCGTGGCTCCGATGACCGTCGGGCTCGTGAGTTCCGCGTTCGAACTCGAGCGCGAACTCCTCCACGGGGTGTCTCGATCATTTTCTTGTCGGCTGCTCACGCGCCCACTTGTTCCATGATCGCGTTGATTGTTTCCCGATACTCTATGAGCTGTTTCCAAACACGCTCGAGTTCCTGGTAGCGCTGCTCGCAGAGCGGCTGCTTATTGTGGAGGAAGGCGTCGACCAGCTCGTTGTAGCATTCGTGAAACCGGTTGTGGAGTCGCTCGAGCGCCGTCAAGGTCTCGAGTGAGGAATCGTCGGAGCGTTGTTGCTTCATCACCACGATCACGTTACCGAGCGGGCAATCGGGCCCGGCGTTCTTCTCGGGTAGGTTCTCGAGTGGAACGCGCCCGTCGAGCAGGAGCCTCGAGCCCATAACCCGCTTCTTGTGGTCGAGAATCACGTGGCGTAGCACCGATACGTATCGCTCTTGGCTCGCTTCGCCGCCGGACTCTATGCGAAAGTACTTGAGTTCGGTGCCGAGTTGCGTCATGTGTTTGTGGCTCTCGGTGCTCATCGACGCGATCGTCTCCTGGGCGTCCTGAATCTCGTTCGCGGCCGAGCCGAACTCCTCGATCCCGGCGACGGTGGTGTGCGAGAACTCGCGGATTGCGGCAAGCGAGGTGTTGATGTCTTGTACACCCCGTTTCATCTCTGCCGACCCCTCGCTGATTTCCTGAGATATCTGCCGCAACGATCCTACCGCCTGAAGCATCTGGTCGGTTCCGGACGCAACTTCATCGGTGCTGCGCGCAATCTCGCCGAACGCCGCGACGAACGTTTCCACCTCCGACTTGATCGAGCCGAAGACCTCACCGGTCTGCATGCCGGCGTCGTGCGCTTGTTGGATGCGCTCGACAAACTCCTTGAGAGAGCCGGTTATGCGCTTCGTGTTTGCAGTGGTAGACTCCGAGAGGCTTCGGATCTCCTCGGCAACCACGGCAAACCCGCGGCCGTACTCTCCGGCGTGAGCGGCTTCTATCGCGGCGTTCATCGCGAGCAGATTGGTCTGCGCGGCCACGTGGTTGATTACCGATATCATTTTGAAGAGGTCGTTCATTCCGGACGACACTTCCTCCATGACGGTCGTCATCGCGCGCACATGTTCTCCGCCGCGCTCGGTTGTTTCGATCAAGCCACCGGTGGCCTCGCGTTTCTCGGTGGCGATCTTTGCAACGCTCGTGATTGAGGCCGACATCTCCTCAACCGCGCTCGAGGTTTGGTCCACCGCGGCGGAGTGGCTGCCGATTTGGTCTCCGAGCTGTGAAATACTCGAGGTCATCTCCTCGATCGCGGAGGAAGACTCTTCGATCTGCGTGTTGAGTTTGCTCATCTGCTCGCCGGCTTCATTGGCTCGGTGTGCGATCCTCGAGGTGCTCTCGAGCGACCGGTCGGTTTCTTGTTTGAAGCGGTCGCTCAACGCCACATTCTCGTCAACCAGCTCTTTCATGCCGAGCAGCGTTATCTGCAATCCGGCCACCAGGCCTTCGTCGAAGCGATGTGACAAGCGGGCGAACTCAGGTAGCGTGGAGTGCAGCCGGACTCGGGTCGTGAGATCACCGTCGCCGACCGCGTCAACGGCCTCGCTCAGTAGCGTTACCGGCCGAGAAACCAACCGGTTTAGGAGCATCCGGATTACGAGCGCGAGGACCGCGACCGTGCCGAGCGCGAGCATCGCGATCTGGGTCGCGGCCTCCGCGGCAACTCCGTGGGCATCGGTAACGGCAAACAGCAGCCCGGTTGCGCCGGCCATAACTGCAACGATCGCCAAAACGATACGGTTTGCGAGTGATAATCTGATCGTGTTCATACAGTGATCTGCTCCGTGAACTCCCGATATAGTACCATAATCGGTGCGCGAACCGGTTTGCTGAATCTCGGGGGCAAATTGAACGGCAATTGAACAATTGAGCGTTTAGACGTGGCACGATAGTGATATTTCGTGCTACTATGCCGCGTATGAGTGACACGGTGAGATTCGGTGTCTCGATGGAGAAATCACTTGTTGAGGTGCTTGATCGCCTAAGCACCGAGCAGGGGTACGGCAATCGCTCGCAGATGCTACGATCGTTGGTGCGCCAGGAGGTGGTGCGGTCGGGAGCGGCCGCGGATGACGGTGAGGTCGCGGGGGTGTTAACGCTCGTGTATCGCTACGGAACTCGGCTGCGGCGCGTATCCACCGATGATTACGCCACACTTCGGATCGTGGCCAACACGCAGCTACATCTCGATGATGCTGTCTGCCTCAAGGTTATGATTCTCACCGGCACCGGCGGTGAGGTGCGATCTTGGGCGAAACCTCTCATCACACAACGCGGCGTGGTGGGAAAGCTCAATATCTCCGCAACCGAGGAGTTATATCGTGAGCTCAGCGGATCTGCTGAATGATCTCACGGTGCGCCCGCACCCCGACGACGCGCTGTGTCTCCAGGCGGTTACCGCCGGATACGGGTCGCAGCCGGTGTTCGATCGGCTGTCGTTGCAATTGCAATGCGGGCGGATCGTAGGCGTGCTCGGGCCGAACGGCGCCGGGAAAACAACCTTGTTGCGACTGGTCCTGGGGCTTCTGGCCCCTGTATCGGGAACCGTCGCGGTGCTCGGTCGGGAGCTTCGAAACGACGCAGATCGTGCTTGGGCTCGGCTGCGCATCGGCTATGTGCCTCAGATTCAGTCGCCGACCGCGCTCCCGATTACGGTGGCGGACTCGGTGTTGCTGGGGCGCTGGGGGCGCTCGTTTCGGTTTCTGAAGCGGCCCAGCCGAGAAGACCGCGAGGTGGTGCACGAAACGCTCGCGTTGGTAGGCATCGCGGAGCTCGCCGAGCGCGATCTGGCGACGCTGTCGGGCGGGCAACGTCAACGAGCCGCGCTTGCACGAGCGCTGGTACGTCGGCCCCGGCTGCTGTTGATGGACGAACCGACGACGTACCTCGACCGCGAAGCGCAGCGCGAACTGGTGCACCTGATCGAGCGGCTGCACCAGCGCTTGCATATTACCACGCTCGTGGTCACGCACGGCCTCGAAGCAGGCTGGCGATTCGATCGCACGGTGCGCTTGTCCGGGGGAGGGCTCGATGACTGAAGCGTTGGAGTTGCTCTCGATCCCGGTGATCCGTCACGCCTTCCTCGGTATGTTGATCGCCGGGGCTACGCTTTCGACGCTCGGCGTGGTGATCGTATCGCTGCACCTCATGGCACTGCGATTTACGCTGATGCATGTCGGCTTGTTGGGCGCGGCGGCCGGTATGAGTCTTGGTTTTTCGGCAACGGCGGGGGCGTTTGTGCTCGTTCCTACCGCATCGGTGTTGATGGGGACTCTCGGGCAGAGGTTTCGTTTCACCGCGAGCTCTATGACCGGATTCTTCATGACCGGCTCGCTCGCGGGGGCTTTTCTTTTGTTGGCCCGTGCAGGTGTCCCGGCGATGGACGTGTTCGGCATTTTTGCGGGGAACATCCTCATGCTGACTCGGGTCGACGTCGTGATGGTCGGTGTGTTGGGAGCGGTGGTGGTGCTTGCGTTCGTGGTCGGCTATCGCGAGATACAGGCTGTGTTGCTGGATCGTGATCTTGCGTTGGCGCTGGGAGTTCCGGTTGAGGCGGTGATCGCCGGGATGTTCCTTCTGCTCGGAGCGGCGGTGGCGATTGCGTTGCGGTTAGTCGGTGCGCTGCTCGTGGACGCCATTATTCTGTTGCCCGGTATCGCGGCGCTGCGGTTTGCCCGAGGGTTTGGGAGCGCGCTGCTGCTTTCCTCGCTGTTTGGAACGATCGCGTGCGTGGGCGGCTTCGTGGTCGCGTTGCAGTTCGACCTCCCGATTGGAGCAAGCGCGGCGGCGGTTTCGAGCGGGTTGTTGGGTGTTTCGGCGCTCGTGACACGAGGAAAGGGGCGTTCATGACACCGGCACCCGTACCGATACCACCGACAGGCGTCCAGGCAGCGTTTTTCGCTCATGATAACAAACAACGATAGCAAACGGAGGTATCGAGAATGAGTTCGGTAAAGATTACCGTGCCGCGGACACGGACACGGACACGGACACGGACGCGGACACGGACGAGGGCGCGGGTGCGTTTCGGTGCGCTGGTGTTGGGGGTTACTATTCTCTTAAGCGTGGTGGGGTTCGAGGATCTGCACGCCGGTGACGACCTCCGCGTCGTCGCCTCTACCTCCTGGGTTGGGGCGATGGTGGAGGCCGCGGGCGCGAGCGATCTTCGTGTCCTTGCCCCGGTTGAGCTGCGTCACCCGGCGGAGTACGATTTCAGTCCGCGTGATATAGGGTTTGCAGCCGAGGCCGATCTGTTGGTGTGGGGCGGTTACGAGAGCTTCATGCGAAACCTGTTCGATGCCGCGGATATCCCTGATGATCGTATTCTGCAGGTGCGAACCAGTAACAATCCTCCGCTGATGGCCGAAGCGGTTGAAGCGATCGCGGAACACCTCGGAACCGAGGACCGCTTTGAGAACTGGAAACGCCGGCTCAACGAGGTCTCGAGCGAGCTGCTCGCGGCCGCTGAAGATATCGGCACCGCTGATATACCGGTTGCGGTGCATCAGCACCAGCGCGGATTTGCCGAGTGGCTGGGCTTCACCGTTGTTGCCGAGTTCGGAATGGACGAACTCACCGCGTCGCGACTGCGCGACATCCTGGCGCAGGAGCCGCAGATCATTATCGACAACTGGCACGTCCCGAGCGGCGAACCGCTGCGTGGCGAGGGTCGAGAGTACGCGAGCCTGATCAACTTCCCCGGAACCCACGGCACCGCCGACCTCCTTGATGTGCTACGGCACAACGCGCGCGAGCTCGGTTTGTTCTAACGTCGAGGTTGTCGCCGAGGCCACGGCCGGACCGCGCCATGGCTACGGCGGCGCCGGGGCGTCATTCGCTTTGCAGATCTACGAGCTCGGCACTGATTATCTCGTCGCTGCGGCTGCGGATCTGCGCGAGCATTTCGTCGGTGGGCCGATCGTCAAGCTGTATGATGCAGCACGCGGCCTTGCGCCCGTCGAAAATTACGTTCTCGATCTCCTCGGCGTTGATTGACCCGTCCTTCAGCGTGGTCATGACGTTCGCGAGAACGCCCGGTCTGTCGAAATGGCGCACCACCAACTGCCAACGCGCCTCGGTGAAGAGACAGCGGTTTACCCAGTTGCGTACGCGTCCGGTGCGCTGATACTCGCGTACTATCGCGATCGCCTCAGCTGCTACCGCGTTCTGGGCTTGCTGCGTGGAGGCTCCGATATGGTGCGTAATGTAGGCGTCGGCCACACCGCTCCACGGTGTCTCTACGGTTCCGGATTTCCCTTCCGGCTCGTCGCGAAACACATCGAGCCCAGCCCTTATTTTTCCGGACTGTACAGCCTCGAGCAGGGCATCTTCGTCTACCACCTCGGCGCGTGCGGTGTTGATGAAGATTGTGCCGGGACGCATACGGCCGATGAGATCGGCCGATACCAGTCCGCGGGTGTCGTCGTTGAGAGCAAGGTGAACCGAAACGATTTCGCAGCGCTCGACGAGTTCCTCGAGCGTGGGGCAGTGGCGCACGCCGAGTTCCGCGGCGCGCTCGGGTGTGAGCGATCGCGACCAGGCCTCGAGTTTCAGGCCGCAAGCCTGCGCGCGGCGGATCAGTTCGATCCCGATCTGCCCAACCCCGATTACACCGAGACGCTTGCCGTGCACCCCGTCGGCTTTGGAGTACTCGCCTTTGTTCCAGGCACCGCCGCGCATATCTATGACGTTATCAGCGATTCGGCGGTCGAGCGCGAGGATGAGCCCGAGGGCCAGCTCCGCTACCGCGACCGAGTTCTTACCGGGGCAGTTTGCCACGTAGACGCCGCGAGAGCTGGCGGCCTTGACGTCTATGGTGTTGACGCCCGCACCGGCACGAATAACCAGGCTAAGGTTGTTGCTCGCTTCTATACACGCTGCGGTCACTTTCGTGGACCGCACAATGAGTACACCGGCGTCTTGTATCGCTTCAGGAAGCTCCGCCGCACCGAGCTTCGGCTCGTAGCGCACCCCTTCGGCGACCTCGCGCAGCCGGTTGACCGCGAACTCGGGAAAACTGTCGGCAACAAGGATCTTCATCTCTGCACCTCCGGCGACGCGTGATACGGTCAGTATAGAACGGCCGGCGCAGGTGTCAAGCATCGACCGACGGACGGGTGATTGTTAGTGGTCCGCCGTGATGATATAGTGGACCGAACCGCACTATGAACGCACTCACGATTGTAGCGTATACCTTGACTCTGGCCTTCTGTGCACTGGGTGTGTACGCGCTCCAACAAAACTTCTATTCGTTGCAAAACCGGCTATTCGCTACGGTCTGTGGACTTATGGCGCTTGCCAACGGAATGCACGTACTATTCTATGAGGCACAGACGCCCGAGTCGGCGATGCAGCTCTACAGAGTGGCGCACGTCTTCGTGGTACTCACTCCTCCGGTGCTGGCCCTGTACCTGCTGCGCTTGGCCGAACGTGCCGACCTCACGCGGCGTGTAGCGCTGCAACTGGCGCTATGGGGCCCTACGGTAGCGTTCATCGCTCTGTTTCTGGTGTTTGATATCGGCTTCCCGTATCGTCGCTTTGTATTAACGGGGTGGGGCTGGGTCGGCATCCATACCGCGCACCCGGTCTCGATCGTGTACTCGGTTTTTGCGTTGAGCGTGATGCTGGTACCGGCGTTGATCCTGAGCCGCTCTACTCAGCACCGCAACCGTACGATCACACGATACGCGCACATCGTGTTCGGAACGTTGTTGTTGGTCGGCTTCGCCGCGACCATGCTGGAGTACATCGCGCTCGGGGTCCCTCCTATGTTCCCGGTTGCTCTGTCTCCGGCGGCGGTCGTAATCTGGGTGGTGATTGTGAAGTACCGCGTTCTGCGGGTCTCGCTTCAGACCGCCGCCGATGTGGTGCTCGGCAATCTCAACGTGGCCGCGATCGTGCTCGACGAGCGGTTCCGTATTCGCGATCTTAATCCGGCGGGCGAACGGCTGCTCAATATCCTTGGGTCCCAAGCACACGGAACGACGATAGAGAGTTTCATTGTTCCGCCGCATCAAGGTGCCTTCATCGAGCAGTTGCGGACTCAGACGCACAACTCGGACGTTCCGCCGGCCGAGTTTCAACTGATGCGCTCCGATATGTGTTTCCCGGTGATGTGCTCGTCCGCGATTCTCCTCTCGAATCGTGATGATGTCATAGGCTACGCTTGTT
>SLBH01000364.1 GCA_007126415.1 Spirochaetales bacterium | reverse complement strand
TGACCGCCGATTTCAGCATATCGGTTATGATGTACGCGGTTTGGGGGCTGATGACCTGTAACTCGTCTCCACGGCGGCGTTGGCTTTCACGGAGTTCGCGCTCGTGCTCGAGCACAAGCTGTCCTTGGCGGTCTTCGATGTAGCGAACCGAGATAGGCTCGACTGCCTGACCCTGGTTTGCGAAGGTGGCGAACGCGCGCGCCATCTCAAGTGGTGACACCGAGGCTACGCCGAGCCCCACCGGGTAGCGCCGCACAAGGTTGCGATTCACCATCTCGCGCTCGGGAATACCGAGTAGGCCGGCTGCGGTGTTCAGCGCATCCGTGAACCCCACCCGCTCGAGCACACGCAGCGACGGCACATTCATTGAGGTTGCAAGGGCTCGGCGAGCAAGAACCGGCCCGTGCCATTCACCCCGGAAGTTGGCGGGGGTGTACGGTGAGCCGTCGTCGTTCCAGAATACCACCGGCGAGTCGTAAATCATGGTTGCGGGTGTAATCGCCTGTTTTTCAATCGCGGCGGCGTAGTACAGCGGCTTGAACGCGGAGCCGGGCAACAGCCGTGCGTCTACCGCGCGGTTAAACTGATTGCGTGACTCAAACTGCGCGCCGCCGACCATCGCTTTGATATGGCCGGTGCGATTCTCAATTGTTACGAGCGCACCCTCTACCTGAGACCGTTGCCGGTGGCGCTCTTGCGCGGCGTAGCCGACACGCCCGGCGTGCCGAATGCCGTCGTTGTCTCCTGGTGAGAACATCAGCGATACCATGTCGAGAACCGGGTTGAGGCTCTCTTGATAGTACTCGCGAGCACGGCGGCGTTGTGCGGCATCACCAACGCGGATACTGTCGATATCGAACGCGAGCGAGAGCATCTCGACAACCGGTACGAGTTCGTCGCCGTATTCAACGCGTTGCTCACGGCTTTCGCGGTAAGCAGCGTTGGCACGCGATATTCCCTGGTTCATGAGCTGGTCGGCGTGCGCCTGAAAATCGAGGTCTAGAGTGGTGTGCACCACGAAGCCCTCACGGTTGATGTCCATCGCGCCGAGCAGTAGCTCGTTCTCGAGCCGGTAGCGCACGTGCTCGCTGAAGTAGGGGGCGCGGTCTTCGCGATCAAAAAACGCGGTTGAGCTGCCCGCGCGAGTGAAGTCGTAATCGTTCCAGTACTGGGTGAACGATAAATCTACCTCTTCCCGCGTGGCATAGCCGTGTTCTACCATGCGGTTGAGGATCACCCGCTGCATGCGGCGTGCCTCGTTTGGGCGCCTGATCGGCGAGTACATGGAGGGGTTGGCGAGCTGTATTACCAGCATCACCGACTCGGCAACGCTAAGCTCGGTAGCGGAATGCCCGAAGTAATAGCGTGAGGCGGATTCCACACCGTAGGTGCCGTGTCCAAAGAACATTGTGTTAAGGTACTGTTCGAGGATCTCGTATTTCGTAAGGCTCCGCTCGATCTGCAGCGCCCACCATAGCTCGCGGAGCTTGCGTGCAATAGAGAACTCTTGACGATCGGCGTAGAGGTGCCCTGCGAGCTGCTGCGAGAGCGTACTTCCCCCGGAGACGTATCGGCCGGTTACGAGGTTCCAGGCTGCGCGCACCGTGCCGCGAATACTAAAGCCGCGGTGCTCGAAAAATGTTTGGTCCTCGCGTGTTATTAACGCATAGATGAGATGTTTCGGCAGCTCGTCTATCGTGACAAGCGTACGGTTTTCTTCCGCGAAGAACTCGGTGATCAACCGCCCCTGGCTGTCCAACAGTTGCGACGGTAGCGCGGTGTGTTCGCGGGGGCCGCCTGTGATACCCGCAGCATTATGGATAGACGCCAACGCCATGCCGGTAGCGGTGCCGACCACAACCGCCACTGCTACAACGACAACGACTAGAATCGTTAAGACGATTCGGCGCTTCTGTGTCAGGATCATACAAGGTTAAATTACGGAAGGAGAAGGGTTTTGTCAAGCATTTGACGCGGCTCACTAGGGGGCGCGGAGCGGCTCCAGTGAGGCGAATCATAACGATAAACTGTCCCTGTAGCGCGAGTTATAGAACGCAGGGGGCGCAGGATGAGGCAGCGCATCGGTCGACGGCTTCGCAACACACGCGCACCAACACACGCACACCAAAAAAAGACCGGTTCTTGCGAACCGGTCAACCATTAAGGTATCGGCGTAAAACATAGTGAACTGGGAGGGGAACTACGTTGAACAACCGACACACTCATTATCGTCTCGCGACGAGATTGCTTTAGTCTTCATCTATAAGTATATCAAGAGAAAGCGAAACTTTGTAGTCTTGTTGTGGTTCTACCGTGAGAGACCGACTGATTGTGTACTCGCCGAAGCGAAACAGAACGGTGTAGGTTCCCGGTGTAACGGTCAACTCTTGATCGAGGCGTTCTACGCGCTCACCGTTGAGGAACATCTCCATCCCGAGCGGAGCGTCGACGAATACCGTAGAGGTCTCCTCCTCGAGCGTAAGATGTACCGTCTGCACCCTTCCGCGCTCGAGACCGAAGGTCTCGGAGCGGTCTACGTAGCGCTCGCTCGTGAGCTGCACCCGATGCAGACCGGCCGGTAGCACGAGCTCCTCGGCGAGATTCGAAATGCGCTGCTCTCCGATACTGAGCTCGATCTCGTCGAGAATCTCGGTGATGTATTGCTCACGCTCATCGAGCTTCTCGCCGTCGGGCCCGACGAGCACGACCTGCGCAGCGCCCTCTTCACGGAATACGGTGCGCAGTTTCACCGGGAAACGAGCCCGACGTATACCTTCCGGTAGGCCTTTCATAACCGGGCGAATCGATAGCGCAACCGGGAGGTCGTCGGGGGTGAGCCTGCGGCCAACCTTCAGCGAGTCCGCGGAGGCTCGCATACCGTGCTCGGGGTGCATCGGAAGCAGCACGAACACGCGCCGCCCTCGCGGAAGCGTTTCAAACAGGACCCGTTCGCCCTGTACTCGTGCGTGTTCA
>SLBH01000070.1 GCA_007126415.1 Spirochaetales bacterium | reverse complement strand
TGGTTCCCGGCGTGATGCTCGGCGCGGCGCTGGGCGCCCGCAATGTCGAACGCGTACCGCGACAGGCCTTGCGTATCGGGATTCTCGTAATCCTACTGCTCGCGGCGGCTCTGATCATGTTCGAATGAGGCGCTGGGGGCGGGGTGAGAAAAACTCGATGGTGAACTCCGGACGGGGCGGCCGGTATTTGAGACCGTGAGGGTGTAAAGCCCGGTCTCGTGCGATTATTCTTAACGCGATGGGCTTACTCGTCGATCAGCCGCTGCTTGTCTTCAAGCGCGCTCTCAAGCCGTGTTTCCGCCGGCTTGCGGTTCGTGATATTGATGTGAGCCACGAGGACATGGGCGCCCTCGGCTGTATCAAAGCGCGTGGCCTGCAGCAAGAACCAGCGTTGCTCGTCGGGACTGTGGCACGGATACTCGAGCGAAACCACCTCATCTGCGCCGTCGAGCAGCCGGCGAATGCCTTCGGCCGCCTCGCCCGCGCCTTCCAGCGATGGTCCTGGGGCGCTTTCTTCGGTCTCGATGTAGTTGCGGCCGATGACACAATCCTGCCACGACAACCCGTTATCGCGGGCGAAGCAGCGCCACGATTCGTTGACCGCCACGATCACGCCGTTGCGGTCGAGCACCGCGATGTTCTCGGGCAAGGCATCGATCACGCCGCGAAGGAACTCCTGCGAGCGACGACGCGCGAGCTCCGCGGTCTTCTGCGCGGTCTCATCGACAATGAAGCCGCTCATCAAGAGACCGCGTCGGGGATCCTCGCCGAGCAAGCGGGCGTTCACGCGCAGGAACGCGGTCTCACCGTCGGCGCGCACCGCCTGCACCGGGAAATCGCGAACGGTGCCGTCGCGGCGCAACAGTTGCAGGAGCTCGTCGCGCTGCGCCGGGTAGGCGTAGACCTGGGCGCCGATGTCTTGGTAGTGGCTTAGCGCCTTGTCGGGAGACTCGAACCCGAGTATGCGCGCCATCTCGTGGTTCATTGCCTCGTAGGTACCGGTGCTCCAACTGCGGTAGATGCCGACCGGCGCGTCGTCGATGTTATGCGCGAGGCGTTTTTCGTTAGCCCGCGTTCGCTGATGAGCGGAGAACAGCTCGAACGCCATCTTGATCGATTGGATCAGGACGAACTCGCCGGAGTCTTTGCGTACGTAGCCGTAGGGAGTAATGCGCTCCGCGCTTGCAACGTACTCCCGCTCTCCATGTGAGGTCAGGAACACGATCGGAAGCTCATGAAGTTCGAGAATACGGCGCGCCGCTTCGGTGCCGTCTATTCCGGGCCCGAGGTCTATATCCATAAGTACGAGGTCTATTGCGGGGTTTTGCTTGGCCTCGGATACCGCGGCTTCGCCATTGTCGGCGTGGAGCACGGTGAAACCGTGCTGCTCGAGCACGGAGTTAGCGTAGAGCGCGAGTAGTTGGTCGTCCTCAACGAGGAGAAGCGTCTTTGTGTGAAGGTCGATCGGCTCCATGGCAGCGTTCCTTGACTCGACTCAGAAAGTATCACATATTGCGTTCAAACACGATCACGCTGTGACAGGCAGCGTGTGCTTGACTTTTATGAACATTGTTCATAAAAACAACAGCATGCCGAGAGTGCTGGAGAACGTTCGCGAGCGGCTTGTCGCTGAGCTCGAGTCCATGATGGCCGACACCACTGCCGGGGTCTCGTTGCGCGTGTTGGCGGAACGCGTCGGGATCGGCGTCGGGACCATCTACAACTACTTTCCCGACAAGGATGAGCTCATCCTTGAGGTGTTCCGTCGCGAGTGGGCGCGCTCAATACGTGCGGTGTGCGCCGCGATTTGCGAAGGCGATTCTGAACCGGAGACCCGAGTTCAGCGCATGCTCGAGCTGCTGTACGACGATCTTGAGCGACTTGTGCACGCGAGCGGCCGCCGGAAAGCCGTGATGGACGGCGTTGCAGGCGGTGGAAACGAGCACAGGGCGCCTTTGCCGTTGCGGCCCGACATCTGGCGCTGGTTGGTTCAAGCCTTCACGCCGGTATGGGAAACGATCCGCGAAACAAACGACGAAAACACAAACGACGCTACCGGGGCGCGGCGGCCTCACGGGCTCGGAGTCGGGCCCGGCGACGACGCGCGCAGTTCCACCGAACGACTCACGGTGATGATGATCTCGACGCTCGGCAGGTTGATCGTTACCTTCCCTTCCGAGCGGCGTGCGAACATCGAGTTTGTGCGGCAGCTCGTTGTTCGAGGGGGGTGTCTCTATGAGTGAGCGGGGCCCCTCCTCGCAGCAGACCGAGCGGCTTGAGATGCTCGCGAACGGAAGGCTCGGGAGGACGCTGTTTAAGCTCTCGGCTCCTTCGATCATCGGGATGCTCGTGATCGCGATCTACAACGTGGTCGACACCTTTTTCGTTAGCCTGTTGCGTGACACCACCGCGATTGCGGCAACCGGGGTTGTGTTTCCGATGTTTCAGCTCATCGGCGCGGTGGGGCTCACCTTCGGTATGGGCGCCGCCAGCGTGATCAGCCGGCGGCTCGGCGAGCAGCGGTACCAAGCTGCCGACGAGGCGGCCGCTACCGCACTTTACTCGGCGGCCGGGGTGGGGCTGCTGTTGGCGATCGTCGGGGGCGTGTTCATCGAGCCGATCCTGATCGCGTTCGGCGCTACCGAAACCATCTTAGCCGAGGCTATGCTGTACGGGCGCGTCATTATCGCCGGGTCGACCTTTCAGGTCGTGAACATGACCGCGAACAACATACTCCGCTCCGAGGGGGCGTCGCTCTACAGCAGCCTCGGCCAGGTGCTCGGCGCTGTGCTTAATATCGTTCTGGATCCATTGTTCATCTTTGTGCTGGGTATGGGACTCACCGGAGCGGCGGTCGCAACCGTGATCGCGCAATCGGTCTCCACGGCGTTTCTCTTGACCTACTACATTCGCAAACGCGGCGCGCTGCACCCGCTGCGTTTGCGAAACGTCCGCTTAGAGCGCCGGACCTATCGCG
>SLBH01000337.1 GCA_007126415.1 Spirochaetales bacterium | reverse complement strand
TGCGCACTCCTCGGGCGTTGTCGAGCTCAAACGAGACCGCGCTTTCGGTCTGCAACTCGCGCGTGCGCCCGTTGAGCGAGAGAGAAAGCTCGAAGGGCTCCGGCCCGAGTAAGGCCACTCCCCGATGGGTGAAGCCCGCGAGTCTACCGTTCACGAGTTCGGCGCTGCAGCTCGATTCATTGATCGCGGCGTGGCCCACCATACTCGCGATGATCGTAAGTGACTGGTCGCGAACCGAGCGAGTCCGCGGCTCTCTGCTGGGGCTTGGACCCCAGCCGCCGAGTAGGCGCAGCAGAGTACGAGTCTGATCGTCCGATTCAAGCCCACCGGCACGCCGCTCGCCGGCGGCGACCGTTCGAGCCAGGAACTCGGGACCGTTGCGTGGCTCAACGAAACGGCATGACGGCCGCCGGTCGTTGACACGATACTCGGAAAAGGTTTGTAGCGGTGTCACGGTCGCAACCGCCCGTCGTCCCTTCGGGCTGTCGAGCCGGCCGAGAAACGATCGTAGGATCTCGAGCTGCTCATCGTCGGTAAGAACGAACGCGCTCGCCAGATACGGTTCGCTCCGGAGGATGCGTCTCAGGTGCTTGAACAGCTCTCTGCCTGGGTCCTGACGCCGTCCTACGATCTGGGCGCGGCGAACCGAATCCAGGTAGACGAGCGGTAGCGCGTATGACGCGGCCCGTTGATTACAGTACAAACGCCCCGGCGTTCGGGCTTGCCCGGGGCTGTAGCCGGAGATCCACACCTCGGCCGCCTCGCTATAGAGCCGCCTCGCATCGGCGCGGTTGAGATCTGCGCCGGCCGGCAGGTACACCCTCTTCTCGCCCGCGAAAACAGTATCGAGGCCGCTATCCCAGGGGTTCAGGACCGCCCAGTCGAGCTCGAGCTGCAGCTCTCGCAGCGTGAGATGCTCGTTGGGGGCTCCGGCGTACCCGATTGGGGCAATCTCGTCTCCGGCGTTTCTCCGGCGCGTTTCGAGAACGGCTGCGATTCTCTTTTGGACGCCCGGCCCCTGCTCGCCTACCGCGACGGCGCCGAAACTCCAAGTGACCGGCTTGTCTGCAAGGAAGGCGCAATCGTGCACAACCTCGACCGCCGCCTCTATAAGTTGTGCCTGGCGGGCGCCTGCGGCAGGCGGGATCACGAGCAGTATGCTGAGCTGACTGGACCGACTCGGTAACATATGCGCTCACTTTTAGCACAGAACGCGAAACAATTGAATGATTATCGGGCCATTCGATCGCGTTTAAACTACGCTCATCCAGGAAAAAGCAAAATTTGTCTTGATGAAGCCGCTATTCCTTTGTATCTTACCGGTGAATCGGGAACACCGTATACCTTTTTGGGAACTCACATTCAATTTCTATATCTGAAGAAAAGAGGGAGTCGAAATGGCTAAACAACTGAAGTTCGATGAGAACGCACGACGAGCACTGTTGAGCGGTGTCGAACAGATCTCGCGGGCAGTTCGCGTGACGCTCGGCCCGAAGGGCCGCAACGTACTGCTTGACAAGAAGTTCGGCGCTCCGACCGTCACGAAGGACGGAGTCTCGGTCGCTAAAGAGATCGAGCTCGAGGACCCGTATGAGAATATGGGCGCGCAGCTTCTGAAAGAAGTTGCAACCAAGACCAACGATGTAGCCGGTGACGGTACAACAACCGCTACCGTTCTGGCCCACAGCATGATCAAAGAGGGTCTCAAGGCGGTAGCCGCAGGGCTAAACCCAATGGGTCTCAAGATCGGTATCGATCGTGCGGTCGCGGTTGCGGTAGAGGAGATCGCCAAGCAGTCGAAGGTGATCAAGGACAAGGAAGAGATCGCGCAGGTCGCTTCGATCTCGGCAAACAACGATCACGAGATCGGTAACGAGATCGCCGCGGCGATGGAAAAGGTCGGTAAAGACGGTGTGATCACGGTCGAGGAGTCGAAGACGATCGAGAGCACCACCGACTTCGTAGAAGGTATGCAGTTTGATCGTGGCTACGTTTCCCCGTACTTCGCGACGAACCGCGATGCTATGACCACCGTGCTCGAGAACCCCTACATCCTGATCTTCGATAAGAAGATCTCGAGCATGAAGGATCTGCTTCCGATTCTCGAGAAGGTCGCGCAAAACTCCAAGCCGATCCTGATCATCGCCGAGGATATCGAGGGCGAGGCGCTCGCGACGCTGGTGGTCAACACCATTCGCGGCGCATTGACCGCGTGTGCGGTAAAGGCGCCGGGCTTCGGCGACCGCCGCAAGGCGATGCTCGAGGACATCGCGATTCTCACCGGCGGCCAAGTGATCTCGGAAGAGCTCGGCTTGAAGCTCGAGAGCACCGAGATCGGTCAACTCGGTAGTGCGCAGTCGGTCAAGGTCGACAAAGAGAACACGACCATCATTAACGGAGCCGGCAAGCAACAGGATATCAAGGACCGCATCGGGCAGATCAAGGCTCAGATCGAGGATACCACCTCCGACTACGACCGCGAAAAGCTGCAAGAGCGGCTCGCAAAGCTCGCCGGCGGGGTTGCGGTCATCAACGTCGGGGCAGCCACCGAGACCGAGCTCAAAGAGAAAAAGCATCGTGTTGAGGACGCGCTTTCGGCAACACGCGCCGCGATCGCCGAAGGCATCATCCCGGGCGGCGGTATCTGCTTGATTCAGGCTGTTGAGGTTCTCGACAAGGTCGATATCTCGGAGATGAGTGAGGAAGGTAAGGCCGGATTCCGCATCGTAACGCGCGCGCTCGAGGAGCCGATTCGCCAGATCGCGATCAACGCTGGTGTAGACGGCGCAATCATTGCCGACCGCGCCAAGCACGAGAAGAAAGGTGTCGGCTTTGACGCCGCGAAGATGGAGTGGACCACTCTGGTAAAGGCCGGCATTATCGATCCGGCGATGGTCACTCGCTCGGCGCTTCAGAACGCCGCTTCGATCGCAAGCCTGATGCTCACCACCGAATGCGCCATTACCGATCTTCCGGAAGAGGACGATC
>SLBH01000062.1 GCA_007126415.1 Spirochaetales bacterium | reverse complement strand
TCCGGTGCAGCTCGAGCAGGGCGACAGCGTAGAGCTGTGCCGGCCGGAAGCGCTTGCGCAATCTAAAGACGAGGAGGGAGTGTATGATACTCCGGTATAGCCGCTGTCGGCATGCTCGTATCATAGTCGTTCTTGCTGTGGCGGTGGCGACGCTTGGTGCGTGTGCGCGGGAGGGCAACGACGACGCCGGAGTCCTCGAGGAGGAGTTCGACCGGATTGTCGAGAGCGCGGAAGGCGGCGAGGTGCGATTTGCGCTCTGGGGAGGCGACTCGCGCATCAATCGCTGGATCGACACGTACGTCTCGCGCGAGCTCGAGAGTCGCTACGGTATCCGGCTAACTCGCGTCCCAATGGATACGGCGCAGATCGTCAATCGGTTGCTGGGTGAAAAGCAGGCCGGGCGCGAGCGCGGAAGCATCGACCTCATCTGGATCAACGGTGAGAACTTCAAGCGCGCGCGGGAGCAGGATCTTCTGTTTGGTCCTTACACACATCGGATTCCCAACTTAGAGCTGACCGACCCTGAAGAGGTGAGTTACGACTGGGGGTTTCCGGTGGACGGCTATGAACTGCCGTGGGGGCAGGCGCAGTTCGTGTTCGAGTACGATACGGCAAGGATCAGCGAGCCGCCTGCCGGTGTGGAGGAACTGGACGCCTGGATCCGAGCCAACCCGGGGCGCTTCACCTATCCTCAGCCGCCGGACTTCACCGGGGCGGCATTTATCCGCCATTTGTTCTATCATTTTGCCGACGGTCATGAGAAGTTCCTCGACGGGTTTGATCAAGCTTTGTACGAGCGGCACGCCGAGCCGTTGTGGGAATACTTGCGCGACCTGGAACCCTATTTGTGGCAGGGAGGTGAGAACTACCCGGCCGATAAGGCGCAGCTGGATGTTTTGTTTGAACAAGGCGAAGTCTCGTTCAATATGTCCTACACTCAGTCCGGCGCGCAGGGTCTGATCGATGCCGGGCGGTACCCCGAATCCGTGCGTACATTCGTGCTGGAAGAGGGCACGCTCACCGGAATCCATTTCACCGCGATCCCGTTCAACGCACCAAACAAGGCCGGCGCGATGGTTGCGTCGAACTTTCTGTTGTCCCCCGATGCTCAGTACTCCAAAAACGTTCCGGAGAACTGGGGCGATTTCACGGTTCTTGATCTCGGGCGTCTGGACGACGAGGACCGTCGACGGTTCGAGGAGTTGGACCTCGGTCCGGCGACCCTACCGGTTGAAGTACTCGGGGCGCATGCGCTACCGGAGATACCCGCCGAGTACGTAGACGCGATCGACGAAGGCTGGGAGCGCGAGGTATTGCGTCGTGAGTAATCGTGGCTCTCGTATTCTGAGCGCCTGTGTCTCGCTGTCTCCACTCGTTCCGTTCGTGGTCTTCGTCACGGTCGGAGTTTTCTATACCGGTGCGCAGTCGTTCGGCTTTATGGTTTCGGCCGCACCGGATGCACGCTTCTCAAACGGATACGCGGTGCTGTATCGCTCGGCTTGGTTCTACCGCTCGCTCCTGTACAGCGTGGGGGTTGCCTCCGCGGCGACCGCCTTTTCGGTTTTAGGCGGCACCCTTATAGCGTTGGGGCTGCGCACGTTACCCGAGCGGCTCTTTCGTATCGGACTGGTGTATAAGATTCCGTTGATCTTACCGCATGTGGTGATCGGGCTGGTTGTCTTGGTTGCGTTCGGGCGAAGCGGGTTTATTGCGCGGGTCTTTGAGGCGCTCGGCGGCTCCGTGGTGAATCTTGTGGTTCAGTCGCTTATCGCTCCCATCAACCCGCCCGGAACCGGAGCGCTGGTGTTTGCGTACGTCTTGAAGTCGGTTCCGTTCGTGACATTGCTCGTGTACGCGGTGCTGCGGAGGTTCGACACCCGCCAGGTTGAAACGGCTCGGATGCTGGGTGCGGGTGTGCTGCAGCGCTTTAGATCGCTGCTGTTGCCGGTGATCGCTCCGCCCGCGGCTACCGCCGGTGTGATCGTGTTTTTGTTCAGCTTCGGGGCGTTTGATCTACCGTTTCTGCTCGGCGGCAGCCGCCGGCCGATGCTCGCAATAGATGTGTTCAACCGCTATTGGTACCGCGATCTCGCGGCGCGGCCGGCCGCAATGGCGAGTCTTATCGTGATGTTCGCTATCTCCGTGGTGTTTGCGTTTCTGTATTTTCGTTTGGTGCGGCGACAGCATCATGGGGTGCGCCATGTGTGAACGGGTGCGCTATGTTTGAAAAGCGACGGCGCGCAACGTACCTTGGAATCGGTATTCTGCTCGCGGTGTTTATGTTTCCGGCGGTTGTGTTGCTGCTTGTCGGGTTCAACCTTCGCCCCGGAACCGAGCCGTCGTTACGTGCGTGGTGGTACCTGCTGGAGCAACGCAGGACGTTGGGCGCTGCGTTGGCCTCGTCGCTCGGGTACGGGTTCGGCGCGGTTCTCGTATCGTTCGCGGTCTGCGTTACGCCCGCGAAGGCGATCGCGAGGTCGGCGAGTCGAGCCATGACGGTTGTAGAGGCTGTGTTGTTGACCCCGGCGTTGCTGCCGAGTATTACGTTTGCGCTTGGGGCGCATCAGTTGTTTATGCGCGTGGGTCTCGTCGATACCTGGTTGGGGGTGTTGCTGATACTCTCGTTCGTCGCGTATCCCTATATGCTGCGCGCTTTGATCGCCGGCTATGAATCGACGGATCCGGCGTTCGAGCAGTGTGCACGGAACCTGGGAGCCGGCCCGCTGCGTACCTTCGTGAAGGTTGAGCTTCCGTTCCTGCTGCCGGGAGCGGCGGCAGGGGCTTCGGTGGTGTTTCTGGTAGCGTTCGCCGACTACTTCCTTGTGTTTCTGATCGGTGGGGGTGTTGTACCGGCCTATACCAGTTACTTGGTGCCGTTTATTCGCTCCGCCGATTACTCGATTGCATCGCTGTTGTCGCTCGTTTTCCTGTTTATCCCGATTGCGTTATTTGTGTTGCAGGATCGCGCGCTCACGGTGCTGTTGCGCCGACGCGGAATG
>SLBH01000223.1 GCA_007126415.1 Spirochaetales bacterium | reverse complement strand
TCGGCGTACCCCTTCTCGGCAAAGCGTTGCAGAATCTGCTCGGCCTGTTCAATTGAAAGCGAGGTCTTGAGCGCGGCTACGGTGGGCGTAAGCACGCCGCGCTCGGCCTTCGCGACGCGCAAGATTTCCTTCTCCTGATAGGCGTAGCCTATTCTCGACGGAGTTACGGGGTCGTCATCGTTGCCGTACGGCTCACGGGCAACGCGTGAAAGGCCCTCAAACATCGGCACCACCCCGGTGAACACCCCGAGAATCAGCCACAACGGGGAGCCGTTCACGAAATACAACAACCCGAACGCCACCGTCATCGAGGCACCCGACAGAAACTGGTTCATTCCTTTGCTGCGATCTTTGCCGCCCACCGTATTAAGATACCAAGATTATATCGGTTTCGCAAACTATACCAGTCTTTAAATCGGGTCGTTTGACGGAGTATCGCAGTTTCACTTATAATGACGCCGATGAAGAAGTCCACCAAGTCTAAGCCAAACACCGCCTTCAAAGAGAAGCAGCATGTCGTCTACCCCCTGCAGGGCGTCGGCGAGATCCTCTCTATTGAAGAGCGCGATTTTCAGTCCGAAAAGCTCCTGTACTATGTAATCTACCTCGACGTCTCGGATATGACGGTGATGGTCCCGGTGAATAAGGCCGAAGAGCTTGGTATTCGTCCAATAGTGCCCAAGAAGGAATCCGAGCGCGCCTTGAAGCTGATCTCGGAAGACTATGAGCCGGTTCCGGCCGACTGGAAAATGCGCTACCAGATGAACCTCGACCTGTTAAAACAGGGCAGCGTTATCGATATCGCGACCGTGGTGCGAACGTTATATCACCGCAGCAAGATAAAGGAGCTCCCGATCCTCGAACGCAAGCTCTTCGATAACGCGCTCCGCTTGCTGGTCGACGAAATTTCGTTCTCGTTCAAGATGCAGAAAAACGCGGTTGAGACCATGATCTTCGATCGGCTCGAGGCCGAAGCAGCACGCAGGGCGGCCGCCGAGAAGGCCGACGAAGCCAAGCTTAAAGAAACCGAGCAAGACGACGACCTGATGGGCGAGTTCGATGAGTGACCTGCGGCACGAGTTACCGGCCGGCCGGCAACTCGCGCGCTCGTGACTGGACGTTACCCGGAAACAATCAAAAGACTACGGCTGTCGAGTTTGAGGTTCATATCCCGATCGGGATACTGCCCGTGTTCCTTCAGAAGATGGAGCATCACGTACTCGCCCTCGGGGGAGAGCGTGATCAAGACGTCTAAGTGGTCGTCATAGCGCTCGAGGCGTTTCGGCACACCGTTACTATTGGTGAGCTCATTCGGCTCGGTTGAAGCGCTGAACCAGAACGCAATGCCGTGCTCTTCGGCGAACCGGCGGATCGCGGCGATGCTCTCGGGGTGCCCCTGATCGAAGTTGTACCCGTCGACCACTACGAGCCTCGCGTTGAACCCTCCGTGAACAATCATCGCCTCGAGACTCTGCAAAAACTGCTCCGCGCTCAGCCCACGCTGCGAAAAATTCATGATAACGCGATTCTTGATGATATCGTCGTGCACCTCAAGCGCATCACTGAGATCGCGCTTGACCGCGATCTCGCGGAAGATATCCTCGTACCAGCTGATGATGTGATCGGTCTTGGCGGAAAACGAGACGTGCACCACGTGCTGATCCTGAAACAGTTGATCGGTCGCCAAATGCACCAACACCGCGGTCTTGCCGACGCCTTTCGGCGAAGCGATGACGTTAATCCTGCCGGTACCGATACCGCCGTGCAAGGATTGCTCGAGAATGCGAAGGGGACTTCGTTGAACCAGCTCTTCTTTTACCATCGTCGACTCCTTACTTCTGGTGTGCTTTTTCGCGCTTGGCCTTATGCTCTTTGATCAACTCTTCCGAGATGCTCTGGGGAACCTTGGCATACTTAAGAAACTCCATGGTGTACTCGGCCTTCCCTTGCGTCAAAGATCGCAAGACGGTTGAGTAGCCAAACATCTCGGACAACGGCACCTCTGCCTCTACGCGCATCGCGTTCCCGTCCTCACTAGAGCTTACAATCATACCACGACGTTGGTTGATGCTGGCGAAAATGTTGCCCTGAAACTCGGTCGGCCCTTCAACCTCAACCTTCATAATCGGCTCGAGAATCTTGGGTTTCGCTTTCTCGTACGACTGCTTGAACGCCCCGATCGCGGCTTGCTGGAACGCCATATCGGAGGAGTCCACCGGATGCGTGCTGCCGTCGTTTATGACCGCGCGTACACCAATGATCGGGAATCCGATCAAACGCCCCTCTTTCAGCGACGCCCTGAACCCCTTGTCACAGGCCGGGATGTACTCTTGAGGAATAACGCCGCCCTTGATCTTGTCGATAAACTCGTACTGCTCATCCTCGGCGGGCTCAATGTAGCCGGCAACGCGCGCGAACTGCCCCGAGCCACCGGTTTGCTTCTTGTGCGTGTAGTCGAAATCGGCTCGGGCGCTGATAGCCTCGCGATAGGCAACCTGCGGCATGCCGGTATCAACCTCCGCCTTGTACTCGCGCCGCATGCGCTCGAGGTACACATCGAGATGCAGCTCGCCCATCCCTTGAATGATGGTCTGGTTCGATTCGTCGTCGACGTAGCTCTTGAAGGTTGGGTCTTCTTTCGTGAACCGATTGATAGCCTTGCCGATGTTGTCCTCGGACTGCTTATCCTTGGCGGCGATCGCCAGAGAGATCACCGGGTCGGGCACGTACATCGAGGTCATCGAGTAATGCAGGCTCGGGCTGCAGAACGTATCGCCGGAAGCGCAATCGATGCCGAAGATCGCGACGATGTCGCCGGCGAAACCTTCGGTGATGTCGCTCATCTTCTCGGCGTGCATCCGAATCAGGCGTCCCACCTTGAATCGCTTACGCGAACGCACGTTGTAGAGCTCCATCCCCTTTCTTATGCTGCCTTGATATATGCGAACGTAGGTTAACTGCCCGTACTGGCCCTCCTCGAGTTTGAACGCGAGCGCCACCGTG
>SLBH01000323.1 GCA_007126415.1 Spirochaetales bacterium | reverse complement strand
CATCTCGAGGTACAGGCGTTCCTGAGTGACGATGTCCTCGCCTAACAGGATGCGCCCGTCGGGCTCTCGGTGAATCTGTTGTGTCATCTCGCTCTTGCCGCCTCCGGAGGCGCCTTCATGAACGATCGTGAACTCGTTATCGTACGGGGTGATCAGACGAACCGCCGAGGCATGCAGCGTGACCCAGCCTTCGTCCTCGCCCTGTTGGAGCAGGATCCCGTAGACGCCCTTCTTGGCGCTCGGGCCCGGGTAGAGGCTGTACGAGAACAGCTCGTGCATCTTCGGCAGCCGGTTATGCGCTACGATCTGGTTGCCGTCGAACTTCGTGTGGCGAAACGGCGGTGCAAGGTAGATAACGGCCTCGGGCGCGAAGTGCGGCTTGAGTTTCTCGCGCGGGATGAAGCCCTGCAGGTCGGCGAGGCCCGCGACGAAGAACCCGGTGTTAATCGGCGCGACGAGCAAGGTCGGGCGTCCGTGCGTTTTGTCACCCGAGACAAACGGCAGCACGATCAGCTGCTCCTGCGCCTTAAACCACTCGAAGGTCTCGGTACGCAGTGAAGAAAAGTCCTCACCGAAGCGTTCGCGGTAGCGCGGCTTATCGGTCGGCCCGTCGTCGGCTATCACCATCGCGTCCGGATCGCGGCGACGCATGTAGATGTCGTTGTAGTTTACCGAGACTCCGTTCTTGCAGCGCGCGACGGTTGCCTCTACGTAGCGCCCTTTGTCGGGCAGGTCGTAGGCAACCTCGACCACTGGGTCGTTGGTGCCGAAAAAGGTGAGATCGAGGAGATGCTCACGACTCTCGGGAAGAACAACCTCAACGGTATTGAAGACGTCTTGTAGCTCGGGCGGAAGGTCGAACAGCTCCGAAAGCTGCTCGGCGTTAAGTGGTTTGCTGGCCATATACTATGTTACCCCTCACGAATATTGCGGAAGCGTATCCCGAAACTTGCACGTGTTTCAAGGAGTCGGGAGTGGTGCCGGCAGTGTCCCCGCGCCGGCGGCCGCCGCGCCGGACGCTACCACAGCCGGAAGAGGCATATGAGCGCGCCCCGGCCCTCGAGCCTGCCTGCTGGTTCATGGGCGTCTCCGTGCTCAGGCACGCTACGCCGGTGCTTTATCTTGCCCGCAGAAGAGACCCTGATGCGCTCGATATGCCGCGCCTCGGGCGCGGCGCCGGAGACACGTTTCGTAAGCCGCTCGATCTCATGCGCGAGGGTGCCCTCCCGCGGCCAGGGCTCCTGTCCGGTGTTCAACAGCACCACCGCACACTGCTTCGGCAGCGTTCGAGCAAACGCGTAGAGCCCGGTCGCGCGATCGGCGACGAGCCGGCGGAAGCCGCCCCGGCGCAGGCATCGGTGCTCGTGTCTGACCCGCGCGAGTCCGGCGATCAACACGCGGAGCGCCTCACCGTCGGCGGGTTCTCCCGCGCGGCCGGTTTTCTCACCGTCGGCCGTTGGGGTCGACGTCGCGGCTTCGCGGGCTTCGGCTGCGTGCGCTCGCCCGGTTTCGCCGGTAGCGAAGCGCTCAGCCGGGAAGCTGCGGCGGCAGTCGGGGTCGGGTCCGCCGAGCATTTGAATCTCGTCGCCGTAGTAGATGCAGGGGGCGCCGGGAATCGTGAACAAGAAACTGTAAGCGAGCGCGAGCGCCGAGCGGTCGTTGCCGAGGAGCGACGCGACTCGGGGCGTGTCGTGGCTGCCGAGCAGGTTGAGCTGCGCCTGCGTAATCTCGTCCTCGTAAAGCGCCATCGCGCGGTCGATCTCGTGCGCAAACTCGCCCACGCGAAGTTTGCGCACGCCGTGCCCGACTGCGCGGGCGAGCTCGGCGTCGAGCGTCTCGCGGCCGAAGAAGCCGATCGCCGCGCGCGTGACGACGTAGTTCATAACGGCGTCGAACTGATCGCCGGCGAGCCAGCGTTCGGCGTCGGTCCAGATCTCGCCCACGATGTACGCCTCGGGGTTTGCCACCTTCACGACGCTGCGAAACTCGCGCCAGAACTCGTCGTCGTCTATCTCGGCCGGCACATCGAGCCGCCACCCGTCGGCGCCGCGCTCGATCCAGTAGCGCCCCACCTCGAGGAGGAAGCGCCGCACCGCCGGCGTGTCGGTATTGAGCTCGGGCAGCGCCGGAAGGTTCCACCAGGCGGAGTAACCGAACGTCTCGCGGCTTCCGAGTTTGCCCGCGCGGCGGATTCGTGTCGGGCTTGGGTAGGGGGTGAGCCCGCCGCCGGACTCGCCGGCCGCACCCGGCGACAGCTGCTCGGTGTTGAGGTAGAACCAGTTGAGATATGGGGAGGCGCTTCCGTTCTCGAGCGCGTGCTGAAACTGGTAGAAGCCGCGTCCGGTGTGGTTGAACACGCCGTCGAGCACCACGCGCATGCCGAGCGCGTGCGCGCGCTCGAGCAGGTGATCAAAGGCCGCCTCGCCGCCGAGAATCGGGTCTACGCGGTAGTAATCGATGGTGTGGTAGCGATGGTTGGCGGCCGAAGCGAAGATCGGGGTGAGGTAGATCGCGGTGACGCCGAGATTGCGCAGGTACTCGAGCCGCTCCGCGACGCCGTAGAGATCGCCGCCCTTGAACCCGTAGGTGGTCGGCGGCGAATCCCAGGGCTCGAGGTTGCTCGGTTTGTCGGTCGGCGCTCCTGTGTCGCCCGGCGCTGCCGCGTCGGGGGCCGCGTCGGGGGCCGGGACTACGTCGGCGGCGTCCGGCGGCGCGCCGTTTCGCTGCGCATCATTCGGTTGTCGCCCGATCGCAAAGCGGTCGGGGAAGATCTGATAGAATATCGCGTCCTTCACCCACTCGGGTGTGATTACCTTGGTTTTACGCATGGGTTCTCCGTGTTTGGGTCAGGGTCAAGCTGCCACGCGCTCGGGCTCTCCGCCGCGAACCCGCCGGATAGTCGCAAACGCTGCGAGCATCACGACCGCCGCTACCGCAAAAATTGCTCTGAGGCCGAGTAGGTCTACCACCGCGCCGGTGAGCGGCGGCGCTACAATCGCGGCCGCCT
>SLBH01000267.1 GCA_007126415.1 Spirochaetales bacterium | reverse complement strand
AATCGGCGATACTCGGGATGTTCCTGAGCGGCGATATCTTCAACATCTATGTGATGCTCGAGCTTGGCATGCTTACCGTGGCGATACTGATCATGTACAAGCGAGATAAACAATCGGTATACGACGGCATGCTGTACCTAATGATGAACTTCATCGCGATGGCGTTTATGCTGCTCGGCATCGGCTATCTGTATCGGATCACCGGCGTGCTCGATATCGTAGCCATACATGAGCGGCTGGGAATGCTGTCGGATGCCGAGGCCGCGGTAGTTCCGTATGCGATGATCATGACCGCTATCGCGCTAAAGGCGGCGCTTTTGCCACTGTTTGGGTGGCTGCCTCGCGCACACGGGGCGCCGAGCGCCCCCGCCATTGTTTCCGCGGTGCTGTCGGGCATACAGGTGAAGGTTGGCGTGTATCTTCTCGTGCGGCTGCATTGGATGTTTGAGCCGGTCATTGATGCAGCGCCGCTTTTCGCCGCGATAGGGTTTGCTACCTCGGTGGTCGGGTTTCTGCTTGCGGTCGCTCAAAAGGACATAAAGCTCATCCTCGCCTACCACACGATCAGCCAAGTAGGGCTTATCGTGTTCGGGCTCAACCTTGGAACCGATGTGGCGTTCTGGGGCGGCATGTACCACATCATCAACCACGCGTTGTTCAAGGGATTGCTGTTTCTCACGGCCGGCGTCATAATTGAAGAGTACGGCACGCGCTACTACAGCGAGATCCGTGGAGTGTTCCGGAGAATGCCGATCGTTGGAGCGGCCGCGCTTGCGGGGGTGCTTGGGATCACCGGCGCCCCGTTCTTTAACGGGAGTATCTCTAAGTACTTCATTCAACGGGGCATCGAGGGAAACCTCGGCGAGCTCGGTCTGTACCTCATCAACTTCGGCACCATACTATCGTTCGTAAAATACTCCACCATTCTATTCGGCAAGTCCACCATTACCAAACCGCCGCAGCGTGATCCGTTTGTAGCCGGGGTATCGCTTGCGTTTGGCCTCGCGTGTCTGGCGGGAGGAGTGTTCGGGGGGGCGGCCGTTGCCCTCGCTTTTGGCCCCGAGTACGCGGTCGGCGGAGCGTTCGGCCTCGAGAAGGTTCTCACGTTTGTGTTAACGCTTGCGCTCGGCGTGGCAGTGTATGTGTGGGTGGTCAAGCGAATCGGACCGTTTCTCGCGAGTGTCCGTGAGTTCAAGTTTTCGTTCAATCAAGTCACTGTCTTTCTGACGGGCTTCTTTGTGTTGCTTCTCGGCTATGGGTATCTCACGGTTTAGTCGTAATGACGCGTTCGTTGTGCGTATTCTGCGGTTCACAGATGGGAAATGCCGATGCGTTTCGCGACGCAGCGGCGGCGCTCGGCGAGGAACTCGCCCGCCGGCGCGTGCGGCTGGTGTACGGCGGCGCTACGGTTGGGCTCATGGGCGTGGTGGCCGACGCGGTGCTGTCGTCCGGTGGCCACGCCGTCGGGGTCATCCCGGAGTTCATGGTAGAGCGCGAGCTCGCGCACAAAGGCCTCGATGAGCTACTGGTTGTAGACTCGATGCACGCGCGCAAGCAGACGATGGCCGACCGTGCCGACGCGTTTCTCGCACTTCCCGGCGGCTACGGCACCATGGAGGAGATCTTCGAGGCGCTCACATGGTCGCAGTTGGGGATTCACAGCAAACCGTGCGGCTTTCTCAATCTCAACGGGTACTACAACGCGGTGGGCGAGTTGCTCGACAACATGGTTCGGTTCGGGTTTCTGTATCCGGAGAATCGCGAGCGCGCCATCATTGAGTCCGACGCCGGGTTCCTGCTCGAACGCTTGGGGTTTCCCATCGCGTAAGCCTCGGAGGCATAGATGCTGCTCGATACCTTTGTTCTACTCCTGCCGTTGTTTTTGTTGGTGGCCGGCGGTTGGCTGCTCGGCGGGCGCTGGAAGCTTTCGCAGGAGACGCTGCTGCGCGTGATCTCGGACTTCTTCATGCCTATGCTGGTGTTCGAGGCGCTGTATCGCTCCGATGTCTCGGCCGATATGATTGTGCGCCTTGGGCTCGCGGTAACCTTCATTACCCTAACCCTGGCGCTCGCCGCGCGCGGTACCGCAACCGTCACGCGTAGCTCCTGGGCCGCGCTCGCGATGCCGGTGGTGTTCATGAACTCCGGCTTTCTCGGCATTCCGCTGATGGATCTTTGGGGCGGCGCTCCGGCGATGAGCCTCATGATTGTCTACGATCAGCTTTCCACCGTGTTCCTGTTCACCTTTGGGCTGTTTATCTCCACCGGGG
Organism: Spirochaetales bacterium; assembly: GCA_007126415.1. Taxonomy (GTDB): domain Bacteria; phylum Spirochaetota; class Spirochaetia; order DSM-27196; family SLAA01; genus B1Sed10-166. Next base: position 745 of record SLBH01000267.1, on the reverse strand, counting down.
GCGTGAACCGGCGCGGGTTTCAAGCGATAGTGAGCTCTCCGATGCTCTGGGCCGTGATTCTGGGCTTCGGGCTGCGGTTCGCCGCGGTGCCGGTGCCGGAGGCCTTGCTCGCGGCGTTTGAGTTCGGCGGTGCTCCGGCTCCGCCGCTCGCGGCGTTCGCGCTCGGCTGTTCGCTTTCGGGGTCAAGGCTGCGCATCGGGCGCGAGGTGGTAGTTGGGTGTATCCTTCGGTTCGGTGTTGGGTTCGCGGTGGGGTATGCCGCGACGGTGCTGTTCGGGATCACCGGCTTGCCGCGGACAATCGTGATTGTGGCCTCGGCGCTGCCGGCTGCGGTGTTCGCCTACGTATTGCCGGCGCGCTACGGCGCTACGAGCGCTGCGCCGCGCGACATCGTGGTGGTCTCAACCGTGCTCGCGATCCTTACGATCCCGGTGAGTTTCTGGCTCGCTGAGTTGCTCTAGCCGGCGCCGGGCAGTATTTTCCCCTCCATGAATAACTTCAAGGACAAAAACGTGGTGGTGATCGGCGGCAGTCGCGGAATCGGGCTCGAGACCGTGCGCCGCCTGCTGGACGCCGGGGCCGCGGTCACGGTCTGGAGCCGGACGCGCTCGCCCGAGCTCGAGGAACTGGGAGTGCCTCATGAACCGTACGACGCCGCGCAGCCGTTTGCCGAGCAGAGCGTGACGGTTCCGGAGCGGCTCGACGGGCTGGTGTACTGCCCGGGGTCTATCACGCTCGCGTCGTT
>SLBH01000269.1 GCA_007126415.1 Spirochaetales bacterium | reverse complement strand
TTTCATTTCGAGGGCCCCGACGGGATGCCGCTCAAGGTGCGGCGTGTCTCGCGCTCGCTGCGGTATGTGGGCGAGCATTTCCCGCTGCTGGTTCCGCCGGAGCTGCTGCTGCCGGGGGACGGCTCTGAGGATCCCGAGTTTGAGGAAACGATACAGGCCGAGCGCCGCCAAGTGGACCTGCCGGCACTAGATATCGGCGAGCTGTTGACGCGTACCGAGGCCGATGAGCCCCCGCTGCTGCAGTTTGAGCTGCTTTCCTTTGCCGACTGCGCGTTTCGCGTCGAGACCGGCTTACCGAGCACCCTCCGTGGAACGGAGGCGCAGCAGAGGCGCTGGGTAGATTGGATGGACCGCGAGCTCTGCAAGGCGTTCGAGCAGTACGGTCCGGACGTTCCGCCCCACGTCCCGCTCGCTCACGCCTACGCCTTGGGTCCTAAGACGATGCGGACCAAGCCCCGGTTGGCGCTGGAGGAGTACCTCGAGCGCAGCACGAAGGTTGGGCTGCAGAGCTTGGTTGGGATGGCGATCCTCTGGTACGCCGACGACGAGCCGGAGGCTGCGCTTATGTTCCCGGGGTTCGCCCCGTCTCGCGGGGACCGCGACTCGCTCGATGCAATCTTTGAGGACCTGGGCGTTGATCTAACCGCGGCCGAGCTCCAGGCGTTCTTTCGAGACGCTGTCTTGCGCGGCGAATCCGATCTGTACGGCCCGCTACAGGGCGCTCTCGGCGGGCGGACCTTGAGTTTTCACGACGAGCGGCAGCGCAAGAACTTCGAAGAGTTTATTCAGGAGCTCTGGAGTAGGTTGTGCGCGCTGCCGGTGAGCGATGACGAACGCCGGGTGGCGGGGCTTCGCGCCCGCGTGCTCGAGCTGATCCGAGAGCAGCGGCACTGGCTGCATAGTCTTGACCATCGCGGGGTGGACCCTGCTGAGTTTCCGATGGAGGAGACCGGGCGGCTTGCGCGCTTAAGCGGACGGTTATCGCAGTTCGTCGAGATACTCAACGATCCGGCCTCGGTCGACGAGTTTACGCTGAAACGGTATGAACCGCTCATAGAGGAGCTCGCCGAGGCGCTGGCGTCCGGCCGTCTGCAGGTGGAAACCGCGCTCGAGTTCGATGATGATGATTATGATGATGATGACGACGACGAGCCGTTGCAGGAGGGCGCCTGGGGCGACCCGGCCGAGCAGCGCGCGCGGTTTGAGGTAATTCGCGGCGGGGCTCCCGACGGTCGCGACCCGGAGCACGATGCACCGGAGTTCGAAGAACCCCGGCACGACGAACCCGACTACACCGCGTACGCCGAGGAGCCGGACCTAGTGTGGGATGCGGCCGAGTTCGCCGAACAGCTCGCCGAGGAACTCCCGCGCCCGTTGCAGCGTCCTCCTTCGCAGCGCGTCTACCGGTTGGAGGTACTCCTCGCGGGCTCGGCGCCGCCGATACGGCGCACGCTCGAGGTGCCCGGGAATATCACGCTCGGCGAGTTGCACGGTGTGCTGCAGATAGCGTTCGAGTGGCTGAATATGCACCTGCACTCATTTCGAATCGGCACGAGCGTGTACGCCTCGCTCGAGGATGAGTATGCAGTGTCGGCCGGCGCGCGCGACGAGCACCGCTGCTTCTTGCAGACCGCGGCACCGCCGGCCGGAAGCGCATTTGAGTATCTGTACGACTTCGGCGACAACTGGGATCACCGCGTAACCGTCACCGCCGGGGGTGCCGACGACGGCTCCACCCCCGAGGTAGCGCGCCTGCGTTGTGTAGATGCTCGCGGTGCGGCGCCACCGGAAGACATCGGAGGCATCGATTCGTACCTCGAGTTGATCGCCGCCAACTCCGACCCCAGTCATGAGGAGCACGCGTTCGCGCAAGAGGTTCTTGGCCGTTCCTTCGATCCCGAGCGCGTGAGCCTCGGCCCGATCAACCAAGCTCTGCGCGAGTTCGCCGATCGCCGCGCCCTGAGTCGCTGAATGTTGTGCGGCGCCGCGCGCGGGATTCGCGTGTTATCAGCGGCTCGGCCGCGCGTAGAGTCGTGTTCAGCGTAACAGCAAAAGCGTGCTCAGCCCGAGGTAGATCGAAACGCCGGTGATATCGGTGATCGTCGTAAGCAGTGGGCCGGTCATCAGTGCCGGATCTTTCCCTAAGCGCTTGATCAGAAACGGGATAGTGCCGCCGACGACACCGGCCACTACGACGTTTATCGACAACGCGAATCCCGCTATCGCGCCGATCAGTGCGTTGCGATGCCACACCGTCGCGATCGTCATGAACAACACCCCGAGAGCAACACCGTTTATGAGCCCTATGACGAGCTCCTTGCGAATGGCGCGCCAGAACTCGCGAAGGCGGACCTCGCCGAGCGCGATCGCACGGATCGCGACCGACAGCGATTGTATACCGACGTTGCCGCCCATGTCTGTTATCATCGGCAAGAACGCCGCAAGGATTGCAACGGCTGCAATCGTCTCCTCAAATCCGGTGATCACCGCGACCGCGCCGAGGTTCAGGAACACGTTTGCCGCCATCCACGGCAGCCGCATCTTGATCGCCGACAGCGGTGGTGTGAAGAAAGACTCGTCGGTTGAGCCGGCGTTGATTCCGGTGAATTGATCGGCGACCTGCGTGGTGAGAATGTCGATCGCGTCGTCGAAGCTGATCACGCCTACGAGAACGCTGTTGTGGTCGAGTACCGGCAGCATCGTGAAACGACGATTGCGGATGAGGCGTGCCGCCTCTGCCGCGCTGTCGTCCACCGTCACCGCAACTACGTGCGGCGTCATGGCCCGCAGCAAGGGTGCTTTGGGGTCGTGGCGAAGAAGATCGCGAGCCGAGACGACTCCAAGCGGCTTCCCGATACCGTCTACCACGTACACGTAGCTGCTGTGCTCGATATCGGCGGCAGCCGAGCGAATGGCGCTGAGGGTCTCCCCGACACTGTGATCTCGAGTGATCGTGAGAAATCGTGAGGTCATGTGCGCACCGGCGGTTCCGGGGGTGTAACGCCGCAGGGTGCCGATAGTCTCGTTGAAGACCGAGGACGTATGCTGCAGAAGTTGCCCCCTCGTATCATCGGGAAGCGCCTGAATGATGTCGGCAGCATGATCGGGAGGCGTCATCTCGAGTAACGCTCCCGCCGTTTCGGGGGCGGCCGAACACAGCGCTTGCGCCGCATAACCCGTGGGAAGCTTCGCGAGTATCCGACCGCCGTGGGCGCCCCCGCAGGCGAGCAGAAACGGGATAGCCGCCTCCGCGGAGGCTTCGCTGAGGACCTCGGCGGCACGGCTGTCCGAGAGCTTAGCCGTTGCGATCGAAGCCGCTTCCGAGTAGCGCCTTTCCTCAAGGGCCGTCTTTAGCTCCTCGTGATAGCGGTCGATGAGCTCGGGTTGGAGGATCATAGCGTTCTTTGTCCCGCTACACGGCAGAGAGTACAAGGCTCGAGTTGTGCCCCCCAAACCCAAAGGAGTTTGAGAGCGCGGCCTTGATCGGCTTTTCTATTACCTCGGTCGGCAGCTGCACCGGCGGGAGCTCGGGGTCGGGGGTGAAGATGTTTATGTTCGCCGGGATAAGTCCTTCGCGGATCGCCTGTACCGTGAGGATCGCTTCCACCGCGGCGGTGGCGCCGAGTATATGACCGTGGTATGACTTCGTTGAGCCGACATGTGTGCGCTCCGGGCTCGCTTTGATGAGCTCGTAGATGCCGTTGAGCTCGGCGATATCGCCGACCGGGGTGGAGGTGCCGTGGGTGTTGATGTAATCCAAATCTGAAGCGTTCAGTTCGGCCTGCTCGAGCGCCATCTGCATCGCGTAGGCTGCACCTTTGCCTTCGGGGTCGGGGGCCACAAAGTCGTACGCGTCACCCGACATGCCGCAGGAGCGCACCTCGCAGAGAATATCGGCGCCTCGGCGCCTCGCGTGCTCGAGGTCCTCGAGGATCAGAATCCCGGCGCCCTCGCTCAACACAAAGCCGTCGCGGTCGCGGTCGTATGGGCGCGACGCGGTCTCGGGTGAGTCGTTACGCCTGGAGAGCGCCTGCATGTTTGCGAACGCGGTGATTGCAAGCTCCATCAAGGTGCCTTCGGCGCCGCCCGCCACCATGACATCCGCCATGCCGTTCTTGATGATCATCTGCGCGGTCGCGATCGAATGATTCGCGGTGGCGCACGCAGTCTGAATGCTCAAGTTGGGGCCGAGCAGGCCGTACATCATACTGAGCACTCCGGACGCCATGTTGCCGATCGCCATCGGGATATAGAACGGGCTCACGCTACGCGGGCCTTTGGCTGAGAGTCCGATGCTGTTGTCGTGTTGCACCGTAAGACCTCCGATTCCGCTTCCCACGGTTATGCCCACTCGGCGCCGGTCCTCTATCTGTGACAGCCCGGCCTGTTCGGCGGCCTCCTGCATCGCAGCCGCGGCGTAATGGCAGAAGCGATCCATGCGCTTCGCCTTCTTGCGCATATCGCCGTTGAAGTACTGTGTGTAATCGAAATCCTTTACATCGCCGGCGATCTGACACGCGAGGTGCGAGGCGTCGAAGCGCTCGATGCGACGGATCCCGCCTCGGCCGCTGAGTACGGTCTCCCAGCTCTCTTTCACCGAGTTTCCTACCGGATTCACCGTGCCCATCCCTGTGATCACTACTCGTCGCTCCTGCATTGGGGTAATTCTCCTGTCGTGTTTGTCGCGGCGTGCGGGTTCGAGCACGCGTGCAATTTCGATACAATCCTATCGAGTACTCGCGGGCGTGTCGTTTGCAAAAGTCGGTTTTTTTTGTAGTATTGTCTGATTAGTATCCGGTGGGGTTGGTGCCGAGGCTTTGCGTAACGGACGTGGGTGCCGGTAGAGTGAGACGCGTAGTATGCGACTGTTGTTTTTTATACGAACCATCTCGGTTAGTAGGCGCACCACCGGCTGGGAGCATGACCCCAAAGAGCGGCGTATGCACGAGGTGTTGTTCTGCCGCTCGGGTGAAGGCTCGTTGATGCACAACGGGATGCGTGCGCGCGTGCGCACCGGTAGCTTGCTGTTTAACCCGCGCGGTAAGCTGATCTCGAACCAAGAGTCGCTCACGGTGGTGCAGGTGCTGTTCTCGGAAGAGCTCTTCTCGCCCTCGGTGCACATGGATAAAGAGGCGCTCTACGTGCTGGGGCTAATCAAGCTGCATGCTCAGAAGCAGAATCACATCGAGCTTTCGCGGATCGGAACCGAGCGTATGAACACCCTGGTTGATGCGATGCTGTGGGAGTTTCGCAACCGCTACCGCGGGTACTCTTGGGCACTACGGCTGAAGCTGGTCGAGCTTCTGATTACCGTGATGCGGGATGCGCAGTTCAAGATCCCGATCAAGGGCCTGAAGCCGCTCGCGAGTACGCGTATCCAGGACGCGGTTTCGTACCTGAACACCGACTACACGAACCCGATCACGGTCGAAGACGTTCTCAAATCTTGTGGCCTGAGCCGCAGTCACTTCCACGCGCTGTTCAAGCGCGAGACCGGCCGCACCTTCGTACAGTATCTTTCGGCGCTGCGATGCACCAAAGCGGCCGAGCTTCTGGTGACTACCGATCGCCCGATCCTCGATATCGCACTGGACTGCGGCTTTCGAAACTTGAGCCATTTCTACCACGTCTTTCGGCGTGAGTACGAGACCAGTCCCAAGCAGTATCGGCTGCTGGGAGGCGCGGCTACGTGAGCGTCTTACCGTACTGGGAACGCGCCTGTCGCGAACTCACAGAGCGCGACGAGACCTTAGGAGCGCTCATTGCGGAGCACGCCGGCGATCGTCTGCGTGGAAGCGGCGACGGCTTCCGCACCCTCTTGAACGCCGTCGTCGGGCAGCAGATCTCGGTGGCGGCCGCCGCGGGCATCTGGGCGCGGTTGATCGAGGCGTTCCCGGCGCCGAGCCCGGCGCAGCTCGCCGCTGCCGACCCGTCTGAGCTGCGTGAACTCGGGCTTTCGTGGCGGAAGGCGGAGTACGTCATCGGGATGGCCGAGGCGTTCGTGAGCGGTGCGGTGGACCCGGCGCGCTGGGCGACCTACGACGATAGAGCGGTTCGCGCGGAGCTTACCGAACTACGTGGTGTCGGTCGCTGGACGGCCGACATGATTCTGATATTCTATCTCCATCGTCCCGACGTGCTGCCGCTCGGTGATCTCGGGCTCGTCAACGCCGCGGCGCGGCTGTACTATGCCGGCGGAAGCGACGCCGCCGGAAGCGACGCCGCCGGCGAACGGGTCGACCGCCGGTCGTTGCGCGCGCGGCAATCGTGGCTCGAGGCGCATGCCGAGCGCTGGCGTCCGTGGCGGACCGTCGCGACGTGGTACATCTGGCGCGACCTCGATGCCGAACCGGTGGTGTATTGATACGCGCTACCCGCAGACGCACGGCGCGGTCGCGTCACGGTCGTCATGCGTTCGAGTTTTCGTCTCCCGACGCGAGCAACGGATGGCGGGCGCTGATCTCGTGAAGCTGATCGGCGAGCGCCGCGATCTCGGCCGGGATGCGAGCTTTCCAGTCCGCATAGGACTCTCCGAGACCCGAAACCAAGCCACGATAGTACTCGATCCCGTCGAGCAGGTTGTCGCGGTATTTACGGAGCTCTTCGAAGCTCTTGGTATTGCGTCCGCGCGCGGCGTTTGTGAGCTCGCGCGTTAAGCTGCCGATGCAGAGCTTCAGCTCATTCACGAACATGTGTGAGCGCTCAGAGACCTCAACAAGGTTCAGTCGTCCATAGATGTGGTCGACCATCTCGCGTAGCGTCGCCGGTTTCCTGAAGAACGCGAGGTTGGGGCCGGGACAGACCGCCGGTGTGGCGTCGTGTTTATAGCGTCCGGTCCCATAGTTGAGCTCAACCGTTCCCGAGAGATCACGGCAGATACAGGCCGGTTCGATAATCTCTTGATAGCGAAGATCACGCTCGGCTTCATCGAGTTCCAAGTCCTTGAGTTCGGTGAGTTTTCGGTTTTGATACGCGGCCGACGCAACACAGATGGGTTCCTCGGTGAACTCGGTATTGAACTTCAGGTAGCCTTTGGGGCAGTTGCTGCCGGGCTTACCTTCGCGCGCGCGGGCGTACTTGAACAACTCCGAGGCGGAGTTCACCAGGTTGCTGAACCGAACCCCCAACGGGGAGGCCCCGCTCGAGATTACCTGTTCCTCGCCGGCCGAGGCGAGTTTCTCGAGCGTCTCGGGGTCTACGTTTACCGCCTCGGGGACGAGCAGAAACGGCGATCCCCAACCGACCGCGTCTATATCGTAGCGGTGTCTGAGAAACTCGTGTTCACCGGCCGTGCTCACTCCACCTTGGGCGGTAACGCGCTGAGGCGGGCGTGCCGGGGAGCTGCCGGTGCCCTTGCTTACGGCTTTGTCGTACACCTCAAACGCGGTTTCGTAGAGCTCCTCGCGCCGGGTCTTGAACTCATCGAGGATGGGACCGAGCAGCGTGCCGTCGCCGTCGAAGGTATGCCCTCCACAATTGAGCCCCGACTCTACGCGGTACTCAGAGATCCAGAGGCCGCTGCGGGCAAACATCTTCGCCTGCGTGAACGCCGAGCGGAAATCGCTGACCTTGAGCGTGATACGCTTTCTAAACCGTCCGTGCTCGTCGGCCTGAAAATCCGGGAAGCGCTCGAGGTACTTTGTGAGGCGGCGGTTGAATCCGGCGGAGAGCACGATCGAGGACTCGAGCTCGCTGTTGGCGTACCCGCGGAGCGCAGACATCGCGTCGGCGTACTCCGGGGGCAGTTTCTCGCCGTTGCGTACGCGGTCACGGTCGACCTTGACCATGATGTTGACATCGATATCGCCCGGTACGATCGCGGCGCGTAGCTCCTGCTGCAGCGCCTCTTGTTCGCTCGCGTCGCTTGTGCTGCGCATCTGTTCGTAGCGCCGACGAAGGTCGGAGTCTTGGGGTAAGAGCTCGAAGTAGGTGTTGATCTCGGAGCCTTCAGCAAACGGCGCCTGACGGAGCGCCTCGGTGCTCTCCTCCACCATCTTCTTCAAGAGATTAAGATACGCGCTAAAGCGGTTTGCACGGGGGTCGTCGTCGGCGTCGGTGATTGGGCTGTACGACTCTCCGCGCTCGCGGAGGTAGTACTCGCGAAGCTGCTCCGCGAGCTCGTCGTCGACAAGCGAGACAACCGAGGAGATGCCGTACTTCGCGACCTTCACCGGCGTGTCTACCGAGAACCCGATGCCGAGCACCGGAATGTGAAATGTGTGAGGTGACTGCAATGACTGGGGTGTCTGCAAAATGATGACTCCTGAGGTGGCGGCGCAGCATAACAATACACGAATGCGCCGTTTGTTTCATTTTCGCAGTATAGCGCATTTGTCCGTTCGTGTCTTGAGCGGCGCGCGTTTCGGCGAGGCCCTATCTATGTTGGAGTTTCAGCTCGGCGTAGACCGGGAAATGGTCGGAAGGGTAGCGGCCGTCGCGACTGCGGCGGTCGATGCCCGCGTCGAGCACCTCGATAGAGGCCGGTGCGAGCACAAAATCGATCTTGGTTGTCTTCGGCTCGCCGGTAAAGTCGTGAAAGGTCCCGAGTTCATGCGCCGCTTTCTCGCCGCGGTGTACCACAGCGAAGGTGTCGCGCAGTGGCCGGGGGTCACGCGCGTGCTGCCCGGGGTCGGAACGGAGCAGTTGTAGCGCCGGATTGAGCGCGTTGGCGTTGAAGTCGCCGGTTACGAGCACCACCCCGTCGCTCGGTCTTTCGAGCATGCGCTCGAGCAGCAACTCGGTGCTCCGCTCGCGGGCGGCTTGCGAGGCGTAGTCGAGATGGAGGTTGTACAGATAGATCGTCTCGTCGCTGTGCTCGTCGTAAAGTTTCGCCCAGCTGCAGACGCGTGGGAGCTCCGCCGCGGACTCGCGGCTGCCGGGGCGTTCAGGGTAAGGTGAGAACCAGAAGGTGCCGTCCTGCCGAACGCTGAAGCGCTCCGAGCGTACCATGACGGCGTTGAACTTGCCTTCTGCGGTGTCGTCGCCGACTGCCGCGCCGCCCTCGCTCGAGCGGCCGAGGAAGGTGTAGTCCGGAAAGCGCTCTTCGAGTTCGCGGAGTTGGATCGGCTCAGGCTCTTGCAGCCCCACCAGATCGGGATCGTGGTCCTCGATGACCTCAAACACCAGTTCGCGTCGGTTCTCCCAGCCGTCCTCGCCGTCGGGAGCGCTCGCGAGCCGGACGTTGAACGAAAGCACCGATAACATCTCCGAGCAACCGCCGGGCGCGAGATCGTCGCTGAAGATTGAGTCGGCACCAAGCCGGCGCATGCGGCGGTACTCTTCGCACGAGTTTATGGTGTGCGCGAAACTCGGAATCTCGTGCTCGCCGAGCGCGGCTGCGGTTCCGTCCTCAACCACCACCGTCGGCATCGCCACCGCAAACAAGGCGTCGGCGTAGGCTTCGCGGAGTTCGAGTGCCTCGGAGACTACCCGTTCGGTGTTTCTGTTCGGTGCGTAGCGGTAGAGGGTCCAGATTATGTGTTCGTAGCCGAGCTCGAGCACATCGCCGAACTCGTCGGGGTGGTATACCTGCGGGATGATGCGCCGTTGGTGGTTCTCGATACGACCGGCGATCTTCTCGAGTGCCTCGAGGTTCTCGCTCTTGATATCGGTCACGATAACGGCATGCGGATGGCGATCGAGGAACTCCTGCAACAGATCGAGATCGAGCGGCGTGACGCCCAACGGGCTCTCGAGCCGGCCGAACTCCTGGTACGCAAGCGGCTCATCGACGCGAAACCCGTACAGCCGCTCGAAGATCACGCCCCAGTCGTGAAGCCCCACCAGCCGGCGGTCCGCGGTCCAGTCAAAATCGATCTCGAAGAGGTTGTACGACTCTGCATGCGCCTCGAGAGCCTCGAGTGAGTTGGTGTAGGTTGTGCCGGCGTAGCGCCCGCCGGCATGCGCAACGGGCTCGATCACCGGCGCGGAGGGATTCTGTGGTTCATCTTCGTCGCTGTTGTGCTCGGATGCCGGGGATAGCTCGAGGGTGAGGTTGTGTACGATAACCTCGGCCGTGCGTGCGTCTGAAAGCGAGTGCGCGCGGAGGTCTATCCAGACGCGCTCGAGCTTCTGCTCGGCCTCGAACGCGATCGTGAACTCCAGCGACTCCCCTGCGGCAAGCTCCGGCATGCTCGGAAGCTCGATATCGAGCGGCTCGTACTCGGCGAGCACCTGCAGCGCCGGGCGTATGAGCTTTTCGTCTCCGTCCGGCGCTTCGGCCACCGAGAGGTTGAGATGGAGCTCGGCGTTGGTCTCGGCCGGAATCTCGAGATACTGCGCGCCGCTAAGCATGAGGGATTCTTCGGCCCCGACGGTTTCGCGAAGGTCTTCCACCAGCACCCAAGACTGCTTGCGCGGGTCTACCCGGGGCTCGTCGGTTGCGTCAAGCGCATACTCCACGCCGGGAATCTGCGTGGCGGCCCAGTACGAGTCGCGCAAGCGTTCTGCGAGCTCGCGGTGCTCATCTTCACGTTTCGTTCGGCGGGTGTACTCGGGTGCGAACGGCGAGCCGGTGCTCGGGAGATACATATCAAAGCGGCCACCTTCGGGGACGTGGTACACGCGCATACCGGCGGTCTCCCGGTTCGCGTTTTCCTCGCCGTCCGTGCTTTCTTCGCCGGGCTTCGCGATGTACGGTCCGAACCATAGCTCGCGCGGTGAGTCGTGGGTTCTGAGGACGCTGCGCCCGGCGAACCTGAGCGCCTGTTCCTCGGCGCCGAGATAATCGAGTATCGTGATCGGAAGATCGCGCAGTCCAACGGGTTGTTCCTGGAGGATCGGCTTTTCCGATTGGGGGGTGCGGCGGAGCTCGGGAGTGCGAACGACGGTTGTTCCCCAGTAGCGCCCGAGGAGGTGCCCGGTAACGCCGTGTGACTCATCGGATACGATGAACACGGCGGTGTCCTCGAGGTGTCCGGCTGCCTCGAGCCGTTCTAAGAACTCGCCGAGCGCCTCGTCGAGGTACGCAACCGCGGCGATCTTACGGCTTGGGTAATCGGCTGCGAACTCATCGGTCACGCCGTAGGGATGATGCGTTCCTACCGTCAGAAGCGATAGAAACCAAGGCTCATCGTCGTTGTTGAGCTCGTCTATGAACTCGGCTACCTGTTCGAAATACGCTTTGTCGTCCGGTCCCCACTCAAACGGCACGTGGCTGTACTCAAAGGTGTCCTTGCCGAGCACCTCCTCAAAGCCTACCTCAGGCATGAAGCGGTCCTTCGACATATAGCTCAGCTCGGCCGCTTGTAGGTAAACCGAGCGATAGCCGAGCTCGCGCATCGCAGCGGCCAGCCCGGGAGGCCGGTCGGCTTCATCGGCCTGCATGTAGGGGTATATCTTGGGTGTCGCGAGGTTGAGCCGCGGGTAGTCGCCGGTGAGCGCCGAGTAGAGACC
>SLBH01000224.1 GCA_007126415.1 Spirochaetales bacterium | reverse complement strand
TTTCGCGACGGATTCCAATCGGCGTTCGGCGCGAGGGTATTTACCGACGACTTCATTCCCGCAGTCGAGGCTGCGCGCGAAGCAGGCATCACCCACTACGAAGCCGGAGGCGGGGCCCGCTTCCAGTCGCTGTACTTCTACAGCAACGAGGACGCCTTCGAGATGATGGACAAGTTCCGCGAAGCGGCCGGGCCGGATGCCGACCTGCAGACGCTCGCGCGTGGTATCAACGTCGTCGGCCTCGATTCACAGCCCCGCGATGTAATCGAGCTGCACGCCAAGCTCTTCAAGAAGCACGGCATCTCGACAATTCGCAACTTCGACGCCCTCAATGACGTCAACAACCTGATTTACAGCGGCCAATGCATCGTCGATGCCGGGCTTCGCCACGAGGTCTGCGTCACGCTCATGTCGCTCCCGCCGGGAGTAGAGGGCGGGCACACCGCGGAGTTCTATCTCGGGATCCTACGCGACATTCTCGAGGCCGAGATCCCGTACCACTCGGTATGCTTCAAGGACGCCTCCGGTACCGCGGTCCCCCAAGTGGTGTACGACTCGATTCGCGAGGCGCGTAAGCTACTCGGCGACGATAAGCACATCTCGTTTCACACGCACGAGACCGCCGGCATAAGCGTCGCGGCCTACCGCGCCGCGCTCGACGCCGGCGCCGACCAGATAGACCTCTCGCTCGCACCGGTCTCGGGCGGCACCTGCCAGCCGGACATCATCACGATGTGGCACGCCCTGCGCGGTACCGAGTTTGAGCTCGATATCGACATCAAGAAAGTGATCGAGGCTGAGGAGATTTTCCGAGAATGCATGCGCGACTACGAGATGTTCCCGGAAGCCGTAGCGGTTGAGCCGCTGATTGCGTTCAGCCCGATGCCGGGCGGCGCCTTAACCGCCAATACCCAGATGATGCGCGACAACAACATCCTCGATAAGTACGATGAGGTTGTGGGCGCTATGGGCGAGGCCATCGCGAAGGGCGGATTCGGCACCTCGGTTACGCCGGTTTCACAGTTCTACTTCCAGCAGGCGTTCAACAACGTGATGTTCGGACCGTGGCAAAAGATCGCGGAAGGCTACGGAAAGATGGTGCTCGGTTACTTCGGCAAGACTCCGCTTCCACCCGACCCCGAAGTCGTTAAGATCGCCGCCGAGCAGTTGGAGCTCGAGCCCACCGAGGAAAGCCCGCTCGAGATAAACGAGCGCGACCCAAACAAGGGCGCTGAAGCGGCGCGAGCCGAGCTAAAGAAAAACAATCTCGAAGAGACGGACGAGAACATCTTCATCGCTGCAACCTGCAAAGAGAAGGGCATTCAGTATCTCAAAGGTGAAGCTCGAGTCGGCGTACGCAAAAAGTCGCCGGAAGAAAAGGCAAAAGCCGAGGCGGCCGCGTCCGGAGGCGCCGCGGGCGGCGCGCCTTCCAGCTATGAGGTGCGCGTGAACGATCGCTCGTTCACCGTAGAGCTCGAGCAGGGCCGCGCGCGCGTGAACGGGCGCGAGTACGCGATTGACGTAAAGCCTGGTGAGGTCGGCGGCACAAGCTCAAGCGGTGCGGGCTCAAGCGGTGCGCCGGATGCTGCTTCGGCCGGCGGCGGAGGCGGCCAGGTGATCGATATCGAGGCGCCGATGGCCGGGTTGGTGTTGCGAATAGACACCTCGCCGGGCCAGAAGGTGAACGCCGGCGACCAGCTCCTGGTTCTCGAGGCTATGAAGATGGAAGCGCCGGTGACGGCACCGTCGAACGGCACGGTCAAAGAGATCCTCGTGAGCAACGGCGACAACGTCGAGAGCGGGCGCGTAATCGCTCGCATCGAGGGCTAATCGCATGCAAATCACTCGCTTCCTTACCGAGTTATGGTACGAAACCGGTATCGCGGCGGCCTCACTCGGCCAGATCGTGATGGTGTTGGTGTCGTTCGGTTTGATCTACCTGGCGATCCGCAAGCAGTTTGAGCCGCTCCTGCTGCTGCCGATCGGATTCGGCGGCATTCTCGCCAACGTCCCGGTGGTGGATATCGCCGAGATCACCCGATCGTTCGTAAACATTGAGAATCTCGAGGTCATGACCGAGTTCGGAGGCTTCCTCGGTCAGATCTACGGATTCGGAATCGACAACGGCCTGTTTCCGCTCTTGATCTTCGTCGGCGTCGGCTCGTTAACGGACTTTGGACCGCTGATCGCAAACCCTAAATCGGCGCTACTCGGCGCCGCGGCGCAGGTCGGTATCTTCGGCACCTTGATCGGGGCGGCCTTCATGACGACCTACCTCGGATTCGATTTCACCCTCGCCGACGCGGGCTCGATCGCGATCATCGGCGGGGCCGACGGCCCAACCGCGATCTTCGTCGCTTCGCAGCTCTCGGCCGATTACCTCGGCGCGATCGCGGTGGCGGCCTACTCGTACATGGCGCTGGTTCCGATCATCCAACCCCCGATCGTCAAGGCGCTCACCTCCAAGACCGAGCGCTCGATTCGTATGCACCAGTTGCGCGAGGTTTCGCGCCTCGAGCGGATTCTCTTCCCACTCGCCGCCCTCACACTCTGCGTGCTGCTGCTGCCGAGTGCAACGCCGCTGATCGGCGCGCTCATGTTCGGAAATCTTCTTCGCGAAAGCGGCGTGACCGACCGGCTTGCGTCCGCGGCCGGCAACGAGCTCATCAATATCGTGACGATTCTTCTCGGACTTGCAATCGGCTCCAAACTCGCCGCCGATGAGTTCCTTCGCCCCGATACCCTCGCGATCGTGCTGTTAGGCTTGGTGGCGTTCATCCTCGGAACCGCTACCGGTATATTGATCGCGAAGGTGATGAACGTGTTCTCGAAGACCAAAGTTAACCCGATTATCGGCGCAGCCGGCGTTTCGGCGGTTCCGATGGCGGCGCGCGTCGCCCACCGACTGGGCGCGGAAGAGGACCCGCGCAATCATCTACTGATGCACGCGATGGGCCCGAACGTGGCCGGCGTTATCGGCTCGGCAGTGGCCGCCGGCGTACTGTTGACGGTAATTCCGATCGTGGGGTAG
>SLBH01000344.1 GCA_007126415.1 Spirochaetales bacterium | reverse complement strand
TCCAACGGCGGCTGAACCGCGAGCGTGCCGAGGACCGCATCCCGGATCAGCTGTTACTGCTCGAGCACCCGCCGGTGATAACAATGGGCAAGAGCGCCCCCGATCACCACGTACTCGCGACGCCTGAAGTCCTCGTGCGCGAAGGGGTAGAGATCCACCGGATCGAGCGCGGCGGCGAGGTAACCTACCACGGACCGGGGCAGATCGTGGGGTACGTCATCATCAACCTGCGGCGGCGCGCGCGCAGCGTCAAACGCTTCGTGTCGGACCTCGAGCAGGTCTTCATCGATCTCCTTGAAACCGAGTACGAGATAAAGGCGCGGCGCGACGACGAGCACCGCGGCGTCTGGGTCGGGCCCGATAAGATCGCCGCGGTGGGGATCGCCATCAAGAATCACACCACGTTGCACGGCTTTGCGTTCAACGTGAACACCGATCTTGAGCAGTTCGGCTGGATCGTGCCGTGCGGCATCACCTCGGGGGGCCTGACCTCACTGGAGCGCCTGCTTGGGCGGCGACAAGACCTCGCTCAAACGAAAGCGGCGCTGCTACACAGCTTCACCAAGGTCTTTGGGTACCCCGAGCCGCCGCCGACTGCACAGCGCACTGCAACACGCTAAGATAAGAACGAACGCGCGCCGGGAGTCCGCGTCTTAGCGTTTCGCGCCCGTGTTGCGCTCCGAACGATCTGCGCGCTCCGCAGGAGGCGGGTCAGGACAGGCCTCACGCAACGGCTCGATCGAGATCGCGCACCCGTCGTCGTTGAACTCAATCACAACCCCTTGCAGCTCGAGCTCGGCCCAGGCCTCGCCGGAACGCTCCGGAATCGCACTGACAAGCTGCCGTATCTCGCCTTCGGGCTCCAGCCCGCCGACGCTACAGCGGCTGCCGGTTCGCCCCGCGTCGCAGATCACCGCGGTTCCGCCCTCCATGATCGTCGCGTCGGCGGTCATCACCCGCTGTCCGCTACCGCAGATCGCCGAGACGGTTCCGGCGGCGTGATGGAACATCGTGTACTTTTCGGCGGTAGTGGAGGCGTGAAAATCGAGCAGAATAGTGTTCGTCTCGTTCTTGAGGCGCGATACAATCTCCGGCAGGAACGTGAACGGATTGCTGACGTGCACGCGCTCGAAGCCGGACTGACCGAGCAGACTGATAACCGCGAGCTTGTGCTCGCCGAAGCTATAGTAGCGCCATCCGCGGCCCGGAGTGCCGGGCGGGAAATTAGCCGGACGCAGGATGTACGGGGCGGTTTCAATGTGCGTCACCATGTCTTTCTTGTAGTAGATCTGGTCACCGCCGGTGATCACATCGATACCGAGCTTGCGCAGATAGATCGAGTGATTCTTCCCGAGACCGAAGCCGCCGGTAGCTCCGTCGGCGTTGGCAACCACCGCGTCGACCTTGTAGTCCGACCGAACTCGGCTCAGAGCCGATTTCACACAATACACCCCCGCCTTCCCGACTATCTCGCCGAGATACAGCACACGTAAACCCACCGCACACTCCTTTTCGTTGGGCGTTGATTCTACCAGAAGCCGAGGAATTGATTAACCCACACCGTTTGGCGACGTTGGAAACGAAAATTCTACTGGTCGAGATCGCTCCGGACCATTATCATGGTAATGGGAGCCTTGATAGGTCCCGGTACGTCGGGCCGATCGGCCGGCGTACACGGCTTCCTCGTACGAGGAAGCGAATCACGGCGGCGCAGCAACGGCCGCTACAGTAAGAGGTGCGCTATGAAGACGCATGAGTTTCTCGACATCGGTCGCATTATGGACGAGATCTTCGAGGCAGCCGAGGATTTCCGCTCGCAACTGCAAAGCAGCATGGACTACAGCCCACGCGGAAAAGCCTTCAATCTCGGAGACATTCGCGACTTCTATCCGGCCTACTCGTTTCCACCGAGTAACATCTACATGAAGGCCGACAAAACGCTCACGTTCGAGTTCGCGCTCGCCGGCTTCTCGGAGGAAGACATCGCGCTCGAGTTCAAAGGCGAGTACATGTTTCTCACGGTTGAAGGCGCCGAACGGCTCGAGCCCGGTGAGGAAGTGAAGTACTTCAAGAAGCGCTTGAAGTACAAGAACATTAACGGCCAACGCTACTACGTTCCCGAGGACAAGTTCGACCGGGAGCGAACCCGCGCAACCTACAAGAACGGTATCTTGCGCGTCATCATTCCTCCACGGGAAGAGGTCTCCGGGCAACCCGGCGTTAAGGTCAAGATCGAGAAAGACGCCTCCAAAGCCGGCGGATCATCCTCCGGAGGAGCAAAAGAGAAAGAAGCGGGCAACTAAGGAGGCTACTGCATGATTTTCTGGCTACTGTTGGGCATCGTAATCGGCTATCTCTTCAAGCCCCAGATCGACGAAGGAATTAAGCATGTCGCGCGCCTGATCAAGGAAGCCGGCAGCAACGACGAGAAAGGCGGGAGCAAGGGTAGCTGAAGCGGCGGCGATAGCGACGTATAACCTCGATGCCGAGATAGCGCGGCCGGCCCGTCCCCGGGCCGGGACCGCGTTCATTCACCGTTTCGGCCGCTGCGAACCTCCTGGAGCAGCCGGCCGAACGGACCTGCAAGCTCGGAGGGGATGCTATGACCACCCTCAAAACGGTGAAACTCAACCCGGGCGCCGCCCTGGGTGAGAAGCTCCGAAAGAGCCGTAGCTTCGCTTAAGGTAAGTATTTCGTCGGCGCTCCCGTGGCTCTGCAACACCGGAACACCCGCGACCGCGTTCGGAAGCTGCTCGCGCCAGCGGCGCTCCGCGATCAGCGCGCCTGAAAGCACCGTGAGGGCGGCCGGGCTAAACGGGCTGAAACCGTCGGCCAGAGTCGCTTCGAGCGCTACGACGGCTCCCTGACTGAAGCCCCCAAGCACGGTTTTCTCGGGCGCAAGGTCGAGCTCACGACAGAACGCAGCCACCTCCCGACCGGCATCGCGAAACGTCTCCGGGTCGCGTTCGTGCAAGCGCTGAAAATACACGCCGGTTGCCGCTGCCGCTATCTCCTCCTCGGTACGCGGGAACCAGGCGCGGCTGCTCGGTCCAAACAACGTCACCCGG
>SLBH01000195.1 GCA_007126415.1 Spirochaetales bacterium | reverse complement strand
CTCTCGATCGAGCTTGCAAGCGGCACACCGATGGTCTCTACGATGCGCGCCGCCTCGGGGACCGGCAGATTGAGTCGCCGAAAGGTCTCCTGGTACGAAGCGACGATCAGCGAACGTGTATCGGCTATGGTTCCGTCGAAGTCGAATACCACACCGGAAGGGCGATTTTGTAGTGTCGGCATACCTGCACTGTAGACACAAGCGCGTCACAGGTCAATTGGGCGTTCAGACGGCTCACGACTGATGCACGAGGTATTAGTCTGGGCTCGCGGCGTAGCGCCAATCGATAGAAAATTAATCTATATATCAACTTGACAATATACCGGTTCTGATATAGATTGGGTCAAGGCGGGCGCGGAGAACAGCTCAAGGCTGCTGCGTCTGCTAAACTCAAAGCAGTAGGTAGGTGAGGTCATGGAACTAGTTAGTCCTGTTGAACCCAATTTTCATCTTAAGGCGAATCGTACCTTCACCGGTTTGCGGAGACACGCCTGGGTTCTTGTGCCGATCATCGCCGGCGGCTCGCTGTACTATCCGCCGCTCGGCTTGGGTGTCGCGGCGATCATGGTGCTGATTATGGTGTCCGGGTTCTTTCAGGGACGATACTTCTGCGGAAACGTCTGCCCGCACGGCAGTATCTTCGATCGTCTCTCGCTTCCGGTTTCGCTCAACAAGAAAATTCCCGCGTTCTTTCGATCCCCGATTCTGAAGTGGGGGTTCTTCGGGTTCTATATGGTTATGTTCGTGGTGCGTCTCGGCCGGGTGGCGCCGTTCTGGGGCGACGTTGAGTTTCTTGGTCGGTTCGGTGCGTTGATGGGCAATCAGTACTTGGTTATGCCGACGATTGTGGGGGTCAGTCTCTCGTTTCTCAATCCGCGCACCTGGTGCTCATTTTGTCCGATGGGAACCACGGGACAGGTGATGTACAAGCTCGGCAAGGCGCTCAGGCTCAACCGCAAGACCGACCGCAAGGTCACGATCTCTGCTCCCGAGCAGTGTCACACCTGCGCAACCTGCGCGCGCGTTTGTCCGATGCAGCTTGAGCCGTACAAAAATTGGAACGGCGAGAATCAGTTCGATAACGAGGTTTGTATCCGCTGCGGCACTTGTGTGGAGCACTGCCCTGCAGATTTGCTGTCGCTCGCGACCGCGCACGAGGCGAAGAAACTGCGCGAAGCGACCTCGCTTGAAGGCTACGAGAAGCGTCATGCGGTGAGCGCGCAGATAGAGCGAATCACTCAGCTCCGCGAGAATGTCCGCGAGCTAACCTTCAAAACAAACGGCAACAACGGTGACCACCGGTCCAACGGCTCGGCGATGGGCTTCGAACCGGGTCAGTTTGTGCTTGTGAAGGTTGGCGACGATCCTGAGGTGTTTCGAGCGTACTCGATCAGCAGCACCGATCCAAACGATCCCGAGCGTCTTTCGGTGACGGTGATGAACAAGCCCGGTGGGTATGGTTCTCACGCGGTGTTCGGCCGTTTCGAAGAGGGACAGGAAGTACAGCTCGAGGGCCCGATGGGCCGAGAGCTCGTCGTCGACAAACAGGCTGATAAGGTACTGTTCATTGCGGGCGGAATCGGCATTACCCCGTTCGTCCCGATCGCCAAGGATCTGGTCGGCGATCCCGGTGCCGTTAACTCGGCAACGCTTCTGTACGGCGTCAATAAGGAGCACGAGTTCCTATACGATGATTACTTCAGCGAGCTGGCCGATCAAAGCGAGGTGTTTGACTACGTCAAGGCGGTAGCGTTTCCGGATGGAGACTGGACCGGCCATACGGGCTTCGTGACCGCGGTGCTGCAAGAGATGGATCTCAGAGATTACAAGATCTACATGTGTGGCCCGCCCCCAATGGTTAACGCAGTGATGAAGACCTTGAAGCAGATGCAGGCCGAGGGCCGCGGTACCTCGGATGAGTTCGTATACTACGAAACCGCCTCCTGATTGGGCATCCGTCGGCGGCGATCTCTTAGAGTAGTTACTCGTACTTCCCCCTCGCGCGCCGGCGGCCGTTACAACGGCGGCCGGCTTTACCCGGCCCGACTGCACCGGGTATGCTGCTCGCAAGATGAATATTGCTTCACTAACCGGCGTTGAGAAGACCGTCGGGAACGGGCTGCTATTTGAAGACGTAACACTTGGGATAGAGGCCGGGGAGAAGATCGGCCTTGTAGGGCGCAACGGCTCCGGGAAGTCGACCCTGCTTCGGCTTCTCGCCGGCGAGATGCAGCCCGATGAGGGGCAGATTACGACGAGCCGAGGGCTCAAGCTCTCTACGCTTGAGCAGCACCCTAAACCGATCGGCGGCTTAAGCGTGGAAGAGTACCTGTTTCCCGACCTATACGCCGAGGTCGACTCTCCGGTGCCGTTCAGACTCGAGGCAGAAGAGCAAGCGGCGGCGTTACAACGCTATCGGGCGAGTTGCAGCCGTCTCGGCATCACCGCGATGGACGCAAAGCTCGAGACGCTCTCAGGCGGTATGCTCAAGAAGATAGCGATAGCGCGCTGTTTCGCGTTTGAGCCGGATCTGATGACGCTCGATGAGCCGACCAATCATCTTGACCTCAACGCCGTATCCTGGCTTGAAGAGTACCTCGCGGCGTGTTCCGCGGCGTTTGTGTTGGTGACTCACGACCGCTATATCCTCGACGCAACCTGTACCACGATCCTCGAGATCGACGCCAAGCGTATCTACCGGCATCCCGGGAACTACTCCGCGTATCTCGAACGACGTGCCGAGCGCGAACACGACGAAACCGTTGCGGAGCAACGCCGTGCCACAATTCTGCGTCGTGAACTCGAGTGGCTGAAGCGCGGACCGAAGGCCCGAACCGGAAAGGACAAGAAGCGCAAGGAGCGAATCGCGACCATGCTCGCGGACGGGCCACAGCGAGAGCAACGCCTACAGGGGCTTCCGGCCGCGCAGCGTCGACTCGGCAGGAAAGCCGTCGAGCTCGAGCGCGTCTCCAAGAGCTACTCCAACGCACCGGTGATCCGTGACCTTTCGTATCGCGTAGCGCCGGGCGAGCGGATCGGCATTATCGGACCAAACGGGTCGGGGAAAACGACCTTGCTCGATCTGATTG
>SLBH01000222.1 GCA_007126415.1 Spirochaetales bacterium | reverse complement strand
TACGCGTGATATCCGCTCGGCTCGCGCAACGCTTCGCTGAGCTGTTCCGGCCGGGCCTTTGTCTCCTGCAGGCAGACGACGTCGGGCTGCTCGTGCTGTATGCGCTCGAGCAGCCCTTTACGCTCGGCAGCTCTGATGCCGTTTACATTCCATGAAAGTATGCGTGTCACAAGCGGTAATATAGTGCTGCGGAGGTGCCGTCGGCAAAGGACTGGTCGAGTGCGCCGCCGCCGTCGAGAGATCAGCGGAAGGCAGCGTTACGCGATCTCGCTTACGATGGTGCTCTTGCGCTGTTCAAGCTCTTCCCAACGCGCGAGAAGCCGCTCATGGGCGTCTTCGTTTTGAGAGAGCTCGAGGGTGAGCGGCTTCACGCGTTCTCCATCGGCGTATATCTCGGGGTCCGAGAGCTCGCGGTGAAGCTCTTCGCGCCGTTGTTCGAGCTCCTCGAGCCGTGTAACGATCCCCTGTTCTTCGCGCTCGATTCTCCCGAGCTCGGCTTTGTGAGCTTTGCGCTCGATCCGTTCCTGTTCGCTTGCACCCGGTGGTGCCTGAGCGCCGGCGGCCTGCGCGGCGGCCTGCGCGGCGGCCGCCTGAGCACCGGCGGCACGGCCGTTCTCGGTTCCGGCGGCTTCGGGTTGCGATGCGGTCTTCCAGCGGTAGTACTCGTAGTCGCCGGAATACAGCGTATGGAGAGAGGGCCGCTCGCCGGCTTGCGGCGTGAACTCGAGAATCTTGGTAGCGACGCCGGCGAGGAACTCGCGATCGTGCGATACAAACACCACCGCGCCGTCGAACCCACGCAGCGCCGACTGCAAGATCTCTTGCGAGTGTAGATCGAGGTGGTTGGTCGGCTCGTCTAGCACCAAGAGGTTGTGACGACGAAGCACAAGCTTGAGCAGCGCAACGCGGGTGCGCTCGCCGCCGCTAAGTACCGACAGCGGCTTGTGAATATCGTCACCGCTGAACAGGAAGGCTCCCAGAAGGTCGCGGAGGCGGCCTTGCAGATCGGGCGGCGCGCCGGCTTGGAGCTCCTCGAGTACGGTGTTGGGCGCGTTGAGCTCCTCGATCTCCTCTTGAGAGAAATAGCCGAGCGTTACGCCGTTCCCGTGAGACAGCTCGCCGCTGAACGAGGTGTCGCGCCCCGCGAGGATACGCAACAGACTCGATTTTCCCGAACCGTTTGGCCCTATCAACGCGAGTTTCTCGCCGCGCTCGAGCGTGAGCGAGAGATCGGCGAACACCGGAGGCGCACCGTCGTAGCTCTTGGTGAGTTCGCTGCTTTGCAGCACGATTCTCGAGCTGCGCTCCGGTGCCGGGAAACGTATGGAGACCGTCTTGAGACTATCCGGGAGTTCTATCCGCTCGATCTTCTCAAGCTGCTTGATGCGGCTCTGCACAAGTTGAGCCTTCGAGGCGTTGTAGCGAAAGCGCGCGATGAAGCGCTCGAGCCGTTCTATCTCCTGCTGTTGGCGCTCGTACGCTTCGCGCTGCGCCTCGAGCTCTTGGCTGCGTTGGCGGCGGTAGGAGCTGTAGTTCCCGCTATAGCGCCGGACTCGCCCGCGAAACAGTTCCGCTACGGCGTTGATGCAGCTATCGAGGAAGTAGCGGTCGTGCGACACGATCACGACCCCACCGCGGTAGGTGCGAATGAACTGCAGGAGCCAGTCGCGCGCCTCGAGATCGAGGTAGTTGGTTGGCTCATCGAGCAGCAGGAGATCCGGGGCCTCCAGCAGGATACGCGCCAACGCGATCCGCATCTGCCGGCCGCCTGAGAACTCGCTGCAGCGCCGCGCGAAGTCCGACTCGGTGAACCCGAGACCGCGCAGAACGCGGTCTATCAGCGCCTCGCGGGTCTCGTATCCGCTGCGCTCGAGTTCCTCACCGAGCTCTTGGTACTCGCTCAACAGCGTATCGGTGTCCTCGGCCTCAGGGCCTCGTTCGGCGAGCCGGCGCTCAAGCTCGAGCCGGCGCTCTTGAATGCGGTGCGCACGGCTGAAGGCTGCCTCGGCGGCTTCGCGCAGCTGCAGTTGCGGCGGAGCGACCGCGGTCTGCGGCAGATACCCCATCCTGCGCCCGCGTGTGGGTACTACGGTGCCGCTATCGGGGCTTAGCTCGCCGGCGATGATGCGCATGAGGCACGACTTGCCGCTGCCGTTGTGGCCGGTAAGGGCGAGTCGGTCTCCGGCGGTGAGCGTCATCGATACGGTATCGAGGACGGTATGGGCGCCGAACTGTAGCGATACCTCGGTCAGTTGTGCAATTGTCATAGGTCGATGACGAAACTAGTCCTCGATCAACGAGAAATACATAATAACCGGTGCGCGCGGGCTTTCCTGAACCGTGCTCCGGTCTATCAAGGGCCCGGGGACGTACATGAACTGAATGCCGCCCGAGACGTAACGGTAGAGCAGATGCACACGGTCCTCCGATCCGGAGAACTCTAGCGAAAGCGCGCCGTCGAAATCATCGCGCAGTTGCGATGCGAGATGAAGGTTGAAGGCTACGCTCCCGGTAGTGCCGGCGCCCTCGGCGATAATGCGGGGGACAAGTCGATCGTACCCGGTCCAACTGAAGGTGCGGTTTTCACGAAACTCGAGTTCGCCATAGGCGGCGCTGCGAAATCGCTCACCCACCTCGATAAAATCTGAGTACAACTCCAGTCGGCGAGTCTGCTCGTCGGCAACCAGCTCGCGGATATCTTCCTCAACAAGCACGAACCGCTCGGAGTACTCGCGGCCGTCGTGCGAGTAACGCGCTTCCACTTCGGTTTCGCTTCTGATGCTGATCTCGAGCGGCACCCCTTCGGCGCCCCATAACGAGCTTCGGATACGATACCAGTCTTCGTAGACGAACTCGGCGGTGTGGTCCGGCAGTACGATGCGCACGCGGTTGTTTTCCGGTTCGGGAAACATGCCGTACTGCGGGTCGAAGCGCTGAAGCTCGTAACGTCCGTCTCGGATCATGCGCCGAAAATACTCCGGCCGCCAGGTCTCGAACAGAAACTCGTTGAGTTCCTGACGATCGGCATCGGCGGGGTCGGTCGGGCCTTCGTGGTAATCATAGACCGTGAGGTAGCGGCCGAAGACCCATCC
>SLBH01000171.1 GCA_007126415.1 Spirochaetales bacterium | reverse complement strand
TGGCGCCCGCGTGTAGTGCCTGCCGCTGCCGATGAGGGCGGCGCGTCCTCATCGGCGACCTGCACGGACTCGTGCGTGTAAGCGATGGATTCGGTGCTCGATGCGCTACACGAGGCCGCGGGTGTGCTACACTATCGACCAATGGAGTCGAGTAGAGAGCTCACAGGTGCAATCGCGACAACTCTCAAGCCGTTTGAGCAGGTGGTGTTCGCAGTGTTGTTTGGCTCGGCCGCGGAAGGGCGGCTGCGTCGCGATTCTGACCTGGACGTTGCGGTGTACTTCGAGTCCGGCGGCGGGCTTGAGGTTGAGGAGCAGCGCGAGATACCGGAAGAGACCGCGGTGCAGCTCGCGGTTGAGCGTGCAACGAATCGCAATGTCGAGTTGTTGGTGTTAAACCGAGCCCCCGCCACGGTGTGTGCGGCAGCTCTCTTGGACGGCACCACGTTGCTCGTGCGAGATCGCTCGCTCTACACTCGCTATTTTCTCGCGGTTACCACAGTCGCGATGGAGTTCCTCGAGTACGAGAAGGACTATCGTATGGTGCGCTCACGGAGTAGTTCACTGTCGGAGTTAGACCGCGCCCGGCTTGCGCGAATCATTGATTTCGTACTCGATGAGTTGCAGGACGCGGCCAAATTCCAAGAGGTTACGCTGCACCGTTACCGCTCCGACCGCGATCTTCGGCGTAGTCTCGACCGCTGGACCGAAACCTTGATCAACGCCGCGATAGATATCGGGAAGCTCATCCTGGCGTCCGAGGGGCGCCCGGTTCCGCAAACGTACGGTCAAGTGCTGTCCGAGCTCGAGGCGTTGCCGGAGTTCTCGCGCCTCGGCGGACGGCTTTCACCGCTCGTCGGCTTGAGAAACCTCTTGGCGCACGAATACCTCGACCTCCGTTTCGGGCGGATCAAGGCGTTCACGAACGAAGGTGCCTTCGCGGTAAAAGAACTCGCGGAGCTTGTTCAGAATAGGATCTAGCCGAGCACCCATATCGCCCCGAGCGCTCAACTCCCGGTGCGCGCCTGTCCGTGCTCGAACTCATCGACGCCGATTTGCCGGCCCGCCTCCAGTAAGCGCCCGTAACGAGCGGCGGCTACACCGCGCCCGATTGTCCCAACCGCCGCGAGAACTCCGTTGCGGAAGTAGCCCGCGAGAAACTTGCCCCCTTCAACGTCGCCGGTGAAACGAACCTCGTCAAACTCGGGGGCGTAGCCGATGTAGCCGAACGAGGTCTCGAACTGACGCGTCCAGAAGAACGGGGCGAAGTTGAGCGGTTTCGCCTTGGGTGCGAGGATCGAGCGCGCGGCCTGCAGTCCGTGACGTTGCGCCACCACCCAATGCTCGACGCGCCGGGCTTCGCCCGCGGCTCCGGCCGCGCCGCCCGCGGCGTCTGCACCACCTGCACCCGCGGCCGCGCCTGCCGCGCCGTCGGCACGCACCCGCGCGATATCCCCAACCGCGTACACGCCCTCGGCG
The DNA here is from genome assembly GCA_007126415.1 of Spirochaetales bacterium. Lineage (GTDB taxonomy): Bacteria > Spirochaetota > Spirochaetia > DSM-27196 > SLAA01 > B1Sed10-166. The sequence goes on along the minus strand of SLBH01000171.1, from coordinate 1,625 downwards.
GTGGTACGCGTCCAGGCGTCCACCGGAACCGCGCCATCCTGCACGAGGCCGGAGCCCTCCAGGTACTCAATAACCGGCTCGGCGCCTACGCCGATCACCACGAGGTCCGCAGGCAGGGCGCTACCGTCTGAGAGCTCAACCTTCCGGACGCGATCGGTTCCGGTTATGCGGGCCACTCCCTGTTCGAGGTGTAGCTCTACGCCCGCGGTGCGATGCATCGAGGCGAAGCGCGCACCCACCTCGTACCCAAAAACACGCTCAAACGGCACCGACTCGGGCGCCACCATCGCAACCTCGAGACCCCGGGCCTTGAGGTAAGCCGCGGCTTCGGTGCCGATGAAGCTCGAGCCGATCACCACGGCGTTCTTCGCGCCGCGGGCGTCGGCGCGCAACGCCTCGGCGTCGGCGGCGCTGCGGAGAAGGTGTACGCCGCCGAGTTCGGCGCCGGGAACCGGCAGCGGCTTTGCGCGCGAGCCGGTTGCGAGCACAATCGCGTCCGCACCAAGCCGGCGTCCGTCGTCGAGCGTGAGTGTTCGCGTGCCGGGGTCGAGTGCGGTTGCGCTGCATTCGGTCCAGATCTCGATCGCGTGATTTTCGTAAAACGATGCCGGCCTGAGTGCGATGTCGTCGAAGCCCATCTCACCGGCGAGGTAAAACTTCGAGAGCAGCACGCGGTCGTAGGGACGGCCCGCCTCCGGGGTGATCATCACGATGCGCCCGGCAAACCCGTCGCGGCGCAGCTGCTCGGCGGTCATCGCGCCGGCGGCGCCTGCGCCCACGATCGCGACGATGCGCTCGTCGGCGCCACGGCGTACACCGGGTACACCGGCCCCGGTGGGCTCTTCCGCCGCGGCAGGGCCCGCGAAGTGAGCAAACTCAGGCTCGTTACGCGGCCCCACCAGCACGCGCCCGTCGCGTTCGCTGAGCTCATAGCGCGAAAGGTCGTCGAGCGAGGGCGGCGAAAGCATACCGCCGGTGCGCGCATCAAAGCGCGCGTTGTGACACGGGCAGGTGAGCACCCCATCGGCGAGATCGCCGTTCGAGAGCGGACACCCCACGTGCGGGCAAGAGTCGGCCCAGGCGCGGAGTTCACCCCCGCTGCGCACAAGAAGTACGCGCTCGTCTTCCTGTAGCTCTACCGAGAGAAATGACTCGTCTTGTATGTCCTGACTCGCGGCCACGTCTTTCCACTGATCTGTTGCCATGGTTTTGGTCACCTCCGTTCAGAATACTATGGCACGAACCCTTGAAACGGCAAGAGCACAAGAGCTGCCGGGCAGGATCTTCGTCCGCCACAAACGCAGAAAGATATCGAACCGGAGGTGAAAACACTAGTACTTCAGTCGAAATTACCGTGCAAGCGGTGATATAGTACAGGCGGTGTGACTGTGAGTGTTCTCGGAGTCCGGACCGTTCGAAACAAGGGCGCTTGGGGGTGCCGGGTGGTGAAGCGTTCGCAGCCGTTTGCAGGTAAGCGATTGATTCGAAACGCGTCTATTGCGTTCTTCGTGCTGGTTGCAGGAAGCGGCGTTCTGCCCGTGCAGGCCGCGACGGGTGGACATCCGGGCGGCGAGTTTCCGTATCAACTGCGGGCTGCGACGGACTGGGCTCTTTTTGCGACCGGG
>SLBH01000052.1 GCA_007126415.1 Spirochaetales bacterium | reverse complement strand
GGCGGCAGTCTTGTGCTCGCCGGAGCCAAGAAGCAGCTGCGAGCGCTCCGTAAGCCGGCTGAGCTGCTGTCGTCCGAGCAGTTGCTGCCGGATATGAACGCCTCGCTCGCGCTAACACAGTTCCGCAAACTCGAGGAACTGCTGCGGCGCCGGCACGAGATACGCGAGTACTACGCGCGTGCGCTGCATACGCACCGCACGCTTCCGTACCCGGGCCCCGGGCCGGCGGTGGCGTTCAGCATGCCGGTGGTGCTCGAGACCGATATGCGCAGCGTTGTGGAGTACGCCCGCAAACATGGGGTCACCACTAAGACTGCGTTTGCGCGAACCGCGGTGGCGGTAGAGGACGCGGAGAGCGCCCACGCTGCGGCCGGTGGGGTTGCCGTCGCGAGGGGGTTGCTCCTGCGTTGCTTGTTGTTCCCGATTTATCCCACGCTCACGAATGCGCAGATAGAGAAGATCGGCAAGGTTCTCTCGACGATTCCGTAAAATTTTGCGTTAAGCGAAGCTCTACGGAACCGAAGGCGGTAATATAGGGTAGGGAGTCTTTAGCGAATGACTGTCGATATCCGGCGTGTATTGCTCGTCGCCAACTACCAGAAGCCGGCGGCGAGAGAGCTCGTCGATGAGATCCGCGCGTATCTCGAGGGGCAGGCGGTTGCTGTAGTGGTATTTGCGTTCTCCGGCAAGACCGCACCACCCGAGGTGGATTCGTTCGATCTCGCGATCTCGCTCGGGGGCGACGGCACGGTGTTGTTTGCTTCACGATTTCTCTCGTCGCATCGCGTCCCGATCCTCGCCGTCAACCTTGGGGACTTTGGGTTCATCACCGAGATAACGCGCGATGAATGGCAGGTCGCGTTCGAGAAATTTCGCGCCGGGAAGCTTGCGGCGGGCGATCGGCTCGTGCTTGCGGTTGAGGTGTTCCGGGGCGGGGTGAAGGTCGCGGAGTTTCAGGGATTGAACGACGCGGTTGTCGCGGCTCAAGGTATCTCCAAAATTGTTAAGCTCTCGCTGGAGCTGCTGGAAGATCGGCTCGGGCCCTATCGCGCCGACGGCATGATTATCGCCACCCCCACCGGCTCAACCGCCTACTCCGCTGCGGCCGGCGGCCCCATCTTACACCCGGAGATGGAAGCGATCATCATCAACCCGATCTGCCCGTTTACTTTGTCGCACCGCCCGATTGTCGTGCACGCCCAGGAGCGCGTCACGATCGCAATCGAGCCCGAGCAGCGCACCGGTGTCATCCTCACGATAGACGGGCAGACGGTCTACACGCTCGAGCCGGGGGACACGGTGCGCGTCTGTCGCTCGCCCGACAAGGTTCGTATCATTCGCTCCGACAAGCGCACCTTCTATGAGGTCCTGCGCACAAAACTCAACTGGTCAGGAGGCCCCGATGCTTGAGGAGTTGAGTGTACGAAACTACGCCTTGATCGAACAGGCGCACCTAACGTTTGGAAGCGGGTTCAATGTGCTCACCGGCGAGACCGGGGCGGGAAAGTCGATCCTTGTCGGGGCCTTGTCGTTGCTGTACGGCGGCAAGGCCGACACCGAGGCTATCCGCACCGGGTCCGATGAAGCGGTTGTCTCGGGGGTGTTTGTGGTGGACGACAATGCCGAGGTCGGCGGGTGGTTGAGCGAGCGCGGCATAGAGCCGGAGGACGGGAGGGTCGTTGTGCGGCGCACCGTGAAGCGCGCCGGACGTGGGCCGATCTACTTACAGTCTACTCCCACCACGCGGGCCGAGCTTGCCGAGTTCAGTAGCATGCTGCTCGATCTGCACGGGCAGCACGAGCATCAATCGCTGCTCTCCGAGGATCAGCACCGGCGCTTGCTCGATCGCTACGCCGGCATCGAGAACGAGGTCGATGACCTCCAACGCCGCTTCCAGGAGATGAGCGCAGCGAAGCGGCGCTATGACGAGCTGGTTGCCGCGGAGCAGAACCGCGAGCGCGAACGCGAGTTGCTGGAGTTCGCGGTAACCGAGATCGCCGAAGCCGATCTCAAGCCCGGTGAGGAAGAAGAGCTCGACCAGGAGCGGCGGATTTTGTCGCAACACGAGAAGCTGTTTGCGCAGCTCGACCAGAGTTACGCAGCGCTTGCCGAGAGTCACGGCGGTGCGCTGCTGCGAATGCGCGAGGCGCGCTCCGGTCTTGCCGGCGCTGCCGAGATCGACGACTCACTTGCAGATGCCTCTCAGAGGCTCGATTCGCTGTTCTACGATCTCGAGGACCTCGCCGAGGAGCTTCGCGGGCATCGTCAAACCATTGAGTTCACGCCTGAGCGCCTGGAGGCCTGCGAGGATCGGCTGGCGTTGATTCATCGGCTCGAGAAGAAGTACGGGGCTGAGATCGGTGATGTGCTGCGGTATCACGACGAGGCGCAGCAGAAGCTCACTGCGCTGGAGAACTTCGAGACCGAGAAGGCCGCACTTGCCGACGAAATCGCCGAGCGCGAGCGCGATGTACGTGCGCTGGCGCAGCAGATCTCCAAATCGCGCGCGGATGCCGCCGAACGCATCTCGAAGGCGATTCTTGAGGTGTTGCAGACCCTCGGGATGGCCGCCGCGCAGTTTGAGGTGCGCTTAACGCGTAAGCAGTCGGCCGACGGTAAACCGGTATGCGGTCCCACCGGTCTTGACGCGGTCGCGTTCATGATCGCCCCAAACACCGGAGAGCCGCTCAAACCCCTGCGCAGTATCGCCAGTGGTGGAGAGATCTCGCGCGTTATGCTCGCGATCAAGACTATCTTGGCGGCCAGCGATTCTATCGGCTGTCTCGTGTTCGACGAGGTAGATGCCGGGATCGGCGGCGAGATCGCGGTAGCGGTCGGCGAGCATCTTCAGGCGCTCTCGGGATTCAAGCAAGTACTTTGCATAACGCATCTTGCCACAATAGCCGCACGTGCCGATAATCATATACGCGTTGAGAAGCGCGTGGAGGGTGCTCGCACCGTGACGCGCATAGGGGAGATTAGTGGCGACCAGCGCAAACAAGAGATCGCACGCATGCTCGCAGGCGACCGCGAGGCCGAGGTCTCGTTGTCGCACGCCGAGGAGCTGCTGTTGCGCTACCGGGAAGCCGCCGGCGAGTAATGTCGG
>SLBH01000247.1 GCA_007126415.1 Spirochaetales bacterium | reverse complement strand
TTGCGCGCGCAACGCGCCGCAGGTCTACATCAACTCCCATGGGGAGCTTAGAGCAGTGCAGGCGCAGAATGTCCTCACGCTCCTTCATGTCGGGCATGTCGACGACGACCTGGCGGTCGAAGCGCCCGGGGCGGAGTAGTGCAGGATCGAGGACGTCGGGCCGGTTGGTCGCGGCGATGATGATTACGCCTTCCTTGGACTCGAAGCCGTCCATCTCCACAAGCATCTGGTTGAGCGTCTGCTCGCGCTCATCGTGCCCGCCGCCGTACCCGGCACCGCGGGTACGCCCAACCGCGTCGAGCTCATCTATGAACAATAGGCACGGCGCGTTCTTGCGGCCCTGGTCGAAGAGGTCGCGCACGCGGCTCGCCCCCACGCCTACAAACATCTCCACGAAGTCGGACCCCGACATATGGAAGAACGCGACGTTGGCCTCGCCGGCGCAGGCCTTCGCGAGCAAGGTCTTACCGGTACCGGGACCGCCGACGAGCAGCACGCCCTTCGGGATTTTGGCTCCCATCTTGGAGAACTTGTCAGGGTGCTTGAGAAACTCAACCACCTCTTGGAGCTCATACTTTGCCTCGCGATGACCCGCTACGTCATCGAAGGTGAGCTTTGACCCTTCATCGACGAAGCGCTTAGCCTTACTCTTACCGAACGAGAACGCCTTGTTGCCGCTTCCTTGAACCTGGCGAAACATAAAGAAGATGAAGAAGAAGATGATAAACCACGGTAAGAACTCGAGTACCATGCGAAACGGAGAGACCGGGCGCTCCATTCCGGTGAACCGCACATCGTATTCACGGAGCTGGCGCACCAGCTCGGAATCGAAATACGGGATATGAGTTTGGAAATCGCTGCGTTCACCGTCTGCGGTTCGAAAGGTGCCGTTGATCTCGGTCTCGTCCATGATGGTGACGCTCTCGATCTCGCCGGCCTCAAGGTGTGACAAGAACTGAGAATACGGAATTTCGTCCGGGGTTTCGGCTGTGTCGGAGAACAACAGCACGACGAACATGCTGACGATAGCTACGAGAAAGAACAGCGCAAACCGGTTGTTCTTGAAGTTGAAGCTCATGTTCCCCGGTTCACGTGGTTCCGGGTTCTGCTTGTTGTCGCTGCCGTTGCGATCGTTATTCTGCATATAGCGATTAGACTCCGTCAAAAGTAATTCGAACTGCCCGCGCCGCAGGGCCGAGCGCTGCTCCCGAACTCGCCGCCCGCGCGGATAAAAGATTGGGCCGCCCAAACGGGGCTCCGACTACCGCGAGCACCCCCTCGCGATCTTCTAAAACCGGAACAAGACCCTTTTGTTCCTCATTCAAGCCCCACTCTGAAAAGATATTCTTGATCTTCTTGGTGCCGGCCACGGTCTGTACCGTGTCTCCGTGACGGCGCGAGCGCACGATCAACGGGTCTTTCACCACGGTGCGATCAACGGCAAGCTCTATGCCTGCGTCGCGGCCTTCGGTGCTTGCCGTGGCAAGCGAAAGCACCCCGAGGGCACCAATCGGCACGGACATATCTTTCAATACAACAAAAACATACCCTTTTTTTGCGTTTAGGACAACATCGGGCGTGCAGAAAAGGCTTTCTCCGGAGAGCCACAGGTGCACACCGGCGCCGCGCAGCACCGTCCCGTTGCGCCGAGGGCGCGACGACCTCGCCGTCGCCTCTAGAAAGCGGTTCGGAAGCGGCGCGCCGCCGGGAAACAGACGGTTGTATGCTTGCAGAAGCGCTTCCCGACGCAACGGTGGCGCCAATGCGTAGAACTGAGCGCTGTCGCAGCGCAGCGCCGTACCGTCCTTGTCCGCCGGGTACCACGGGCAACGCGACGCGGCTTCCCCGCTCAGAAAGGCCGCGAGCTCCGCGTGTCGTAGAGCCGCGGCAGTCACCGCGCCTCGATACCCCGGGAACTCACGCTCGAGCAACGGCGTGAGCTGAGAGCGTACACGGTTGCGCGCGAACCGGCAAGAGCGGTTGCTTTCGTCCTCTATGTACTCGAGCCCAACCTCGGTTAGGTACGCGTTGACCTCGGCGCGGCTCACGGCCAGCAAAGGCCGTAGTACCCGCAGCTCGTTCGAGTACGGCAGCGGCGCGAGCTCAGGGATCCCGGCGAGGCCGCCCGGGCCGCTTCCGTTCAGGAAGCGGTAGAGGCAGGTCTCGAGTTGGTCGTCTAGGTGGTGCCCGGTCGCAATGTAGCGAGCGTTGCACTCGGCGGCCGCATCGGCAAGCGCACGGTAGCGAAGCCGCCGCGCGGCGGACTCTACCCCGGAGCGGGCGCTGCGCGCATCGGCTTCGACTGTTCCCGGAGGAATACGTCGCACCAGCAGCGGCACCTTGAGCTCGGCACAGAGGCGTTCAACAAAGCGTTGCTCGTGGTGCCCGCTCTCGCGGCTGCGCAGGCCGTGACTCACGTGCGCCGCGTATAGCCCGAGCCGAAGCGCGGGAGCCGCGCTGCACAGCGCGTGCAGAAGCGCGACGCTATCGCGTCCGCCCGAGATGGCTACTAGAACCGCGGCGCCCTGCCTCGGAAGGCATCTGCTACAGAACGCGGTAACGCGTTCAGTTACCGCCCGGCAATCTTGTGTTGAACTCATTCATGACCTGCGAAAGATCAGCCTCGGCAAGCCGCACAATCGCCTGCGCGGCCCGTACGCACGCGCGCTGAACTCGCTCGGCCTCGTCTTGCTCGGGGACGCCGAGTACATGCTCCACCACCGATTGTCCCGGCTGCGGACGCCCGATTCCGATGTAGACGCGAACGAACTCCTCCGAGCCGAGTATCTCGATAATGGATTTCAGCCCGTTGTGCCCGGCCGAGGAACCACCCCGCTTCACGCGAACGAGGCCCGCCTCGAGATCGAGATTGTCGCAGGCAACCACCACCTGCGACGGCTCGAGGCCGCTGAGCATTACCGCTCTCGCAACCGCACGGCCGCTGCGGTTCATATAAGTTAGCGGACGCAGAAGCCCAATCCGGACCGCGCCTGTATCGTACACCCCGTACTCGAACTGATTGCACCACGGCTTTCGAAGCCGAACGCCGAGTTCCTCCAACGCACGAAACCCGACGTTGTGTCGGGTTTCGAGGTACCGAGGTCCAGGGTTGCCTAGGCCGGCTGCAAGCAGGGACACCGAGCCCCTACTCTTCCGATTCTTCCTCACCTTCGCCTTCGGCTTCTTCGCCTTCGAGCTCGCCTTCCTCAGCGCCCTCTTCTTCTTCAGCCTCAACCTCGAGCTGCTGATGCTCGACAAGCGCGAGAACCTGATCCTCGTTGCTGAGAATCTCGACGCCCGGCGGAGGGGTGATGTCGGAGACGTGCACGGCATCGCCGATATTGAGCTCCGAGATATCGATCATGATCTCCTCGGGAATATCCTTCGGCAGACACTCGATATCGAGCTCGCGCGTTGGAAGACTCAGGACGCCACCCTCGCGAACGCCGACCGGTGTGCCGGTGTGGTGTACCGCGACATGCGTTTTGAGCTTCTTGCCGCGCTCGATCTCGAAGAAATCGAGATGCAGCATCTGCCCGCTGAGCGTATCCATTTGATAGTCTTTAATGAGAACGTCAAAGCCTTTTCCGTCGAGATCGATATGGATAATCGCGCTCTCCGCGACGCTCTTCACTGTTTCGCGGAACTCGCGCGCGTCGATCGTGATGACTTCCGGGTCATGATGCCCGTAAATCACGGCAGGAATTTTGCCGGAGTTTCGCAAGCGGCGTGCCGGACCGGTTCCGGCGGCTTTGCGTGGCTCGGCCTGTAGTGTTTTAGCCTCCATCAGGTTGCTACTCCTTCTTACTGATACTGAAACGGCAGGCGTGAAACCTGCGATTACGGGGCGAAAGCACCAAGCGAAAAGTTGCCCCGGATGTTATAGATGGTAGATACGTATAGCACAGAGAGCGCCGAGACGCAAGAGGGTCTCGGTGCTGGGGCTCGGCGCAGGCGTGGTTGCCCGCGTGGTGCCGCCGCCGGCTGACCGCGCTACTCATCGCTCACGGTTTTGTCGAGTGCGTCGGCAACCTCTTCCTCGCCGCGCACATCATATCCGTGAAGAAACGCATGCAGATAGGTCTGCAGCAGCGCCCAGTTTTCTCCGTGCGGTCGGAGGATCCAGTGCCCTCGCTGCTCGAGCAGCATCTGCCGTGCGACCCGCTCCGAATACAGCTGTGTTCGAAACGCGCTGTACTCAGCAAGCGGCGTGACGGCTTCGCGCACCGCTTCTTCATCTTCCGGATCGGGGCGCGGAAACAACGGATTGCGCCGGCTCCGCACGCTATCGCGCACCGCACGGACAGCCTCGAGGTCGACCTCGTTCTCGCCCGGCTCGCTTACCCCCAAGCGCAAGAACTCGAACCGAGGTTCGTCGGGCTCGGGTGCGCTATGCCGGCCGCGGCGCAGCTCCTCCGGGAGTTGCATGGTGTAGGTGTCGTACAGCACGTTATCGGTGGAGATAACCATGCGCCGCATCGGCTCCTCGGGAGCAAACCGGCGATAGTACTCCACCATCTCGGTAACCGCAATATCGGTGTGTACGTGATCTCGCAGATCACGCAGAAGGCTCGCGAGCACGCCGACGTCACGCACGCTTAGGTCGTTGAACCGTCGCCGGACGCCGTCGATAATCAACTGTTGCCGATCGGCGCGATCGAAATCGCTTGTCGTTTGCCGCGAGCGCGCGAACGCGAGCGCTTCCCAACCGCTAAGCTCGTGGCGCCCTTCACCGAGCGATAGACCGAAACGGTGCTCGCCGTCGTCATCCTCACCGACGTATATGTCGTGGTCTTCGAACTTCTGGTCCAGCTCCACCTTCACGCCACCGAGCGCATCCACCGCGTCGGTAAAGGCCGACATCTGAATCACGATGTAATGGTCGATCGGGATATCGAGCAGATTTCCTATCTCCTTCATCCAGTACTCAGCGCCGTACGAGGCCAACAGCGCGTTGATTTTGTTTCCTTCAAACCAGATATCTCGCGGTATACTGACTAATGCCGGAACGCCGCCGTCTAACGGTACCACCAGCAGCATCATCGAGTCGGTAAGGGCTCCGTCGGCGCCCGCGAGCAGAACCGTCAGCGAGCCGTTGGGCCCGCGCTCGCGGACGTCCGGTCGGCTCTCGGTGCTTTGAGCCTCGCGTTCGAGCGCGGCCGAGCGTAACGCGGGCGGTCGTGCGAACCGATAGCCGAGCACAGCTCCGCCGGCGGCGAGAATGAGCGCGGTAACGAGAGCCGTGATGATGATTGCTGCAGGTTTCTTGCGTGACGACATGATTAAATTCGTTGGGAAGGAGGATCTGGGACGGCAGGATTCGAACCTGCGAATGCCGGGATCAAAACCCGGTGGCTTACCGCTTGCCGACGTCCCAAAGATTTAGCTCTAGCTATACTGTGTGCGTACTTATTACCCGAAAACCCGTTGGGGGTCAAGAGGCGAGCAACGCTACTAGGGGGTATGCTTTCAGGACCGCAGGGAATTAGCCCTCTTTTCCCTCGTCTCCCGGCGTGTGATCCGGCGCCTCCCGCCCCTCGCCGCCGTCGTCTTCGCCAAGCGCTTCGTAGGCGTCGAGGATGCGAGACTGTAGCTCGGTTCGAAAGTCCGAGTTGATCGGATGGGCTACGTCTTTGTACTCGCCGGTCTTGGTTTTTCGGCTCGGCATCGCGATAAAGACGCCGCTCTTCCCTTCGATGATCTTGACATTGTGAATCACAAAGCAGTCATCGAACGTCACCGTTACATAGGCCTTCAGTTTGCCTTCGCCGCTTACTCGCCGGATCCGAATGTCTGTGATCTGCATCAGGCTGCTCCTTCGACGTTGTCCCAAGATCGCTTCACTTAACGGAAACCTGCGCTTCGCCCTCCCGTGTCCCGGTCGAAAACCACAGTTCCTCCATATTAACTGAAACTTATACGCAAACACCGAGCGCTGTCAAACCATGATTGCGCGCATTTGCAGGTTTATGCCGAGTTTGAGCCGTTCGTAGCCTGAAACACCACCTCACCGTCCAGCCACAGCCGCTCGAGCTCGTAAAACTCGCGCAGCTCCGCCAGCATCACGTGCACCACCACGAAACCGCAGTCGAACAACACCCAGCCGGAGTCGTCGCTACGCTTCTGTGACTGAGCCGCCTCGATCTCCAGCTCGCCGAGTACCTCGCGAAGACGTCGGACCAATCCGTGCAGGTGCGTAAGACTGCGCGCGCCGGTGATCACGAAGTAATCAGTGACCGTTGAGACCGCGCCGATCTGCAGCGCAACGGTCTGCAAACCGCCTTCATCCACAATGCGTTGCGCCAGAGCAAGCACCTGCGCCTTCTGACGCTCACTAGTTTGTATTTCGTCTACCATAGGCTTATCCTTGCATCGGTTCATGCGCGGGTTCTATCGAACATATCGTCCGTCGAAGTCGTTTCCGAGAATCACCGTGACGTCGACATTCGGCAAAGTGGAAAGCGTACTCTCGGTCATAATACGCGAGCTTCCCACAATCTCCGCCGCGCGCTCGGCGTATGCGGGGTCTCCGGTTCTGCTGATGAACACCGTGTTTTCTACCTCGGCGGTCTCGGCGTTTCCGATTGAGACCACCTCAAAGCCGTAGCCTTCGTATAACTCGCGCGTGCGGCGCGCAAGCCCGTTCACGGTGGTGCCGTTGAGGATCTCAAGCCGCACGGTAGCCCCGTCGAGCAGCAGTGTTTCCTCGGAGCGCAGTGTTTCACGCAGTTGTCGCACCGTCTCGCGCAACCATCGCCCCTCGAAGTGCGGGAACAACAGCTCTTGCGCCTCGCCGTCGGCCTCGACCGTTCTGGTCACGCCCTGCACACGCCGATACACCATCTGCTCCGAGGCGAGCTCACCGAGCGCATCGGCCAACGCGATAAGAGCGCGGCGGTCCAGGTTGGTGTCGACGCGCTCCGCGAAATACGGAGCCACCTCGGACCGACCGAGGTACTCGCTGCGCTCGCCGAGGCGCAACAGCAGCCGTTGAATGAAGCGCTGCGCCCGGGTGACGCGCTCCACGCCGCTTTTGTGCTCGAGCGTGGCGGTGAAGTACTGCCGCGCCTTATGACCGTCGAGCACCACGTTACCGGCCGGAAAAACCTGTCCGTCGCCGAGCGCTTCCACCACGGTGTCCGAGAGAAACAGCTCGACCCCTTCGGCGAGGTCGATAATCTCGGTGAGCCGATCCTCCTCGATCGCGAGGTGGAACTCGATCTCGAGGTCGAGCATCTCGGAGATCTCCTCGCGGTAGCGCTCCGGGCCGTACTCGCCGAACAGGCGGTCTATGCGGTCTACGCGCTGTAGCTCGCCGATCATGACACCGAGATTTCCCGGCACGTCGATCAAGCTCGCGCGCCGCGTCTCGGGCTGATAGAGCAACACTTGCGTACTGAGCGGGCTGCCTTCGCGCGTAATTGTGATTACGGTCGCAAACTCTTCGTTTGCGGCAACGAGATCGGTTATGCGGTCTGTCTGGATCTGGAGGCGTATGAGAATGACACTGCCGACTATCGTAATCAGGATCAACACCCCGAAAAAAATACCGGCATCAAGTTTCAGTTTGTTGTTTCCGTTCCCCACGCTAACGGTACCCGACCTCACGGTACAACGATTGTGCGGTGATTATGGCGTGCACCGCGTCCGGGACCAAGTAGCGAAAGTTACGCCCGCTACGAATGCGCGCCCTCACTTCAGATGATGACACCGGCAACGGCGCGTTGTCAATACGCCGGTGCGGCCCGAAACCCCTGAGGTCGTCGCTCCCTTCGCGGCGCGCTACTAGCAGCTCGACGAGACGCCGGAGCTCTTCCACGCGCTCCCAGTTGGAAAAGCTCTCGGTAAGGTCATCGCCGATTATGAGACCGGGCCGTGGCTCGTCGGGGTACCGGCTCAAGAGATACTCCACGGTGTTGATGGTATAGGACGTACCTTTCTGCTCGAGCTCGTACTCCTCCACCTCGAACTCGAGCCGATCGGCGACCGCGGCCTGCAGCATCACCAGCCGGTCTTCTTCGTCGGCCGTAGGGCGCTGCTCCTTGTGTGGGTTGCGGTACGCCGGTACAAAGATCACGCGATCGTAGCCGAACGCGTTAATAACCTCATCGGCGATAAAGAGGTGCCCGTGATGCACCGGGTCGAAGCTGCCACCAAAAACCGCGTAGCTCATCACTCAAGGCCTCGCCCGTCCGCCTCACCGCGCTCGTGTTGTTCGTGTTGTTCGTGTTGTTCGCCGAGCTGCAGCAGGATATTGCGGAGGTCGTCTAAGCCCTCACCCGTGGCGGTGGAGATTGCAATCACGCGAACGCCCGGCTCCGACTCGAGCGCGCTCGTGAACTCGCCGAGTTCTTCGTGATCGGGATCGAGGTCAAGCTTATTCGCAACTACAAGGCGCCGCTTGCGCGTGAGCTCGCTCGAGTATTGCTCGAGCTCGTGCTCGAGCAGGCGGTAGCTCTCGAGCGCTACGCCGCTTCCAAGCTCCACCACAAACGCGATCGCCGCGGTGCGCGCGAGGTGCTTGAGAAAGGTAGTGCCGAGACCGGCCCCGCCGGCCGCACCTTCGATAATCCCGGGAACGTCGGCGAGCACCACGTCGCGCTCGTGGCGACGAAACACCCCGAGGTACGGTGTTCGTGTCGTGAATTGGTAGGCGGCGACCTTCGGGCGCGCGGCGGTTAAGGCTCGAAGGAGGCTCGACTTCCCGGCGTTGGGGCGGCCGAGGAAGCCGATATCGGCTATCAGTTGCAGCTCGAACCGTGCGATCATCTCCTCGCCGGGCTCGCCGGGTTGCGCAAAGCGCGGAGCTCTATTATGTGCGGTCTTGAAATGAGCGTTGCCGCGACCGCCGCGACCGCCGCGCAGGAGCGCGACTTCTTCGCCCTCGGCGAGCAGCTCGGCGCGTATCTCGCCGCTTTCGTGATCGTACACCACGGTGCCGGGCGGCACCTCTACCCGGACCGCGCCGCCGGCGCGCCCATCACGGTTCGAGCCCGCGCCGGACTCGCCGTTCTCGGCCGCCATGCGGTCGCGCAACGCGAGCTGCGATAATGTCTTGAGGTTGGGTTTACAAACGAGTATTACGTCGCCGCCGCGACCGCCGTCTCCGCCGTCGGGCCCGCCCCGTGGCTTGTACTTGGCCCGCAGAAACGAGACCGCGCCCGCACCGCCGTGCCCGGCCGTAAGCCGCAGCACGACTTCGTCGACGAAGCGGTTCACCTAAGCCGGGTCTATCGAGACGAGCTTACGGCCTGCGCGTTCATGAAACAGCACGCTGCCGTCGGCCTTGGCAAACAAGGTGTCGTCCTTGCCGATGCCGACGAACCGGCCGGGGTGGAACTTGGTTCCGCGCTGGCGTACGATGATGGTACCGGCCTGTACAATTTCCCCGCCGAAGCGCTTCACGCCGAGTCGTTTCGCCTCGGAATCACGTCCGTTCTTGGAACTACCGCCGCCTTTCTTATGTGCCATCTTGCGTTCTCCTCATCGTGAATTACGCGCCGAGTTGTTTCCGCCGGCGCAGGCCCCGGCACCTCCCAGGATGCCGGTCTTGGTGTTTTCTACCTGTGGTCCGCCGCCGCAGACTCCGAGAGCGCTATCTCGTCGGGAAACTCGGCGGCGAGCTCGCGCAGCCCCTGCATCAACAGCTCCGTAACGCCGCATACATACTCGCGGTCGCGCTCTTGCGGCGTCCCCAGCTCGATCTGCATCATGCCGGGATGCGGCGCGCTGCCGTTCAACGCGATGCTCGGCCGCGTAGCGTACGCCCGCGCCGAAGACTTAAGAAGCGTTGAGACTGCGACGCAGGCGGCGCTCTGCGCTGCGCTTGCGTGGCCTACCGAGCTCAGCCGTGCCAACGCGCCGGCTGCGTCACGCTCAACGCGAACCTCGATCATCGCGCCGCACGCTCCCGACCACCGGTTACCGCCCGGCCGTGTTAGCCGGTAATCTCTTTTACCCGCAGCATGGAGTACGACTGGCGATGCCCGTACTTGCGCGAGTAGTTCTTCCGTCGCTTAAACTTCAACACCGTGACTTTCTTATCACGACCGTGTTCCTCGAGCACACCCTTAACCGAGGCGCCCTCGAGATACGGCTGCCCGATGCGCGGCGTATCACCGTCCTGCATCATCAGGACCGAGTCGAACTGGACGACGTCGCCCTTCTCACCGTTGAGCTTGTCGACTTTGAGAAGCGCGCCTTCCTCAACCTTATACTGTTTGCCTTGAATCTCTACCAATGCGTACATCAGCTATATCCTTCTTCGCGTTGCGTAATTTTGCTCGCTCGTATAGACCGAACTATATAGCATATGCGCACCCGAGGGTCAAGACACGCTGCAGTGTCAAGACGCGCTGCGCTGCGAGTTCGGCCGCGGAACGGGAGAAGCACGACCGCTCTCTATGCTGATATCGTCTCGAGTTCCGAGCGCCGTGCCGAATCGCCGTCCGCCTCGCCGAGTCTCACGATGATGCTCTTGGTCCAGGGTGGCGCAATCAGCTCAAAGAAGATCACTGCGGAGATCATCACGGTCAGGATTTCATCCGAGACCTGCGGCAGTTGCTGTGCCACGATCATGGTGAGTCCAAGAGTCGTGCCGGCCTGCGGGATGAGCGCCGGCTGCAACGCAGCGCCTGCGAGGGTGAAGAACAGCAGCATGATCGGAGTCGACAACGTATCGGTCGAACGGAACAGCTCTGTGGTGTGTCGGCC
Organism: Spirochaetales bacterium; assembly: GCA_007126415.1. Classification (GTDB taxonomy): domain Bacteria; phylum Spirochaetota; class Spirochaetia; order DSM-27196; family SLAA01; genus B1Sed10-166. The sequence continues at coordinate 976 of SLBH01000247.1, read as the reverse complement.
GAAGTTCAACACCACGAACCCGATCGTGAGAACCGAGATCAATGACGATAGTCCCATCGCTGAGCTGAGGCCGGTGGCAAGCAGAATCGAGGTGGCGCTCAGCAACAGCTCGGCAGTGCCGCGCAGTCTAACAAGAGCGGTACGCAATGCAAACCCCATTACCGCTCCAAACCCTACCGACCCACCGATCTCCACCAGACTGATCCACACCGCGCCCACCGAGAACGCGCCTCCGGCGAGCATTGGCGCTACGATCGCGATAGAGATCGAGATGAGGATCACACAGGTGATGTCTTCAAGCGCACTGGTCATCAACAGCGCCGACGTGAACGGACCTCCCGCGCGTAACTCCTTGACGATCGGCACCACCACTGTAGGGGCCGGTGAGGCCGCCAACGCGGCGAGCGGCAAAGCGACGCCAAGCGACTGCGACGCAACCGCGATGAGGCCGACCGCGACCAATGCGTAGGTCCAGATCGAATCGAGTCGAGCAACTGCTGGGGAATCGAACCGACGACGTTCGGGCCGAATACCAGCCCCGCGACGATGTATCCGGTCAACGCCGGTAGCTTCGCCACGGTCGCGACACGACCACCGGCGAAGCCGATCAACATAACCGCACCAAGCCCTAACACCGGGTCTGCAATCAATAGCTCCACAGGCATACTCCTCGCATAGGTGTAAAACAATGAGCTGAGAAAACTACAACTGTGTGATAGGAGCCATTAGCGACACGCGCGCGGTAGGCGAGCTCCATCGCCGTGAGCAGAGAAGCCTGGGCCCGCACAAGCTCGGCGTATGACCACCGACCGGACCTCGTGGGCGCTACTCACAATGGAATTCCGAGACGGTACTAGTCCTGCAAAGAATTGTCAACGCACTGCTGTGTCGCTGTGTCGCTGTGTCGCTGTGTCGCTGTTTGGTTGACAGCTTCGAACGGGCCGTGATTCGATGACACCAACACATTATGAACACC
>SLBH01000156.1 GCA_007126415.1 Spirochaetales bacterium | reverse complement strand
GCGCGCTGCGCTGGTCGAGACGCTTGAATCGTTCGTCGAGGCGGTGCGCCTCAAGTTCTCGATTCGCTGCGTGGTGGGGCTTGAGACCGAGAGGCGGCCGGTGGCGGAAAGCGCCGTGAGTTTTCGTAGCGCCGTGTTGGCGCGCAGCCGTGGCGATCGCGGTGGGTGCGGCGAGGCGGTGGTGCTCGGTCATGGCCGCCCGGAGGATGCCGGCAGCGAGGCCGGCGACGACCGCGGCGACGAGGGCCGGCACGAGGCCGAGCGCTACAGTTCGATCGACGAGCTCGAGCAACGCCTCTGCGAAGCCGCGGCCGCGGGTGACGACGAACACGCGCTCGAGCTCGCGCAGGCGATAATGACGCAGTTGATGGAGTCCGGCGGGCCGTTTGCGGTGCTTCGGCGCCGTATCATCGAGCTTGTAATAGTAACCGCCCGCCGGGTGGATCTGCGCCCCGCAGAGCTGACGCATAACGGCTTCGGAGTCCTCGAGCGAATCGAGCTTTCGGCCGAGGTAGGAGAACTGCAATGCGCGCTGCGCGAGGCGGTCACAAGCCTGTGCGGCGCCGGCACGGCGCACGTCAGAGAACGGGCGCATCAACAGATAGAGAGAGCGCGCGCCTTGATCGAGCACGAGTACGCGCGCTGTCTTTCGCTTGAGGAAGTCGCCGGTGCGGCGCGGCTCTCGCCGTACTACTTCAGCCGCGCGTTCAAGCTTCAGACCGGCTCCAGCTTCATAGACTATCTCAATCAGGTGCGCGTGGGCCACGCGAAGCGATTGCTCCGCGACTCCTCGCTAAGCGTCAAGGAGATCGCGACTGCGGTTGGGTTCGCCGACCCAAACTACTTCAGCCGAGTGTTCAAGCACCACACACATCTTACGCCTACACAGTATCGAGGCAAAACTGTGCTGCAATAGCAAAATTGTGCGGTTCCGCGCCGTCGGAACGCAACGGCGCGGCGGCGGGAGTATCAAGATGATCCTCGATAACGCAAGATTGTACAGCGACGGATATCCTAAACCGGGGTACGATCACGGTAGACGATTCTATAAAGGAGGCGAACGGTATGAAGAAACTACTGTTTGTCGCGGTCGCGTTGGCGATCGTAGGTGCAGTGGGCGTATGGGCCGGCGGTTCCGCGGAAGAAGACCCGACGATGACGCTACGACTTGCAGAGACTCACGGGCCGGACTACCCAACCACACAGGGCAGTGTAGAGTTCGCGCGTTTGGTGGAGGAGCGAACCGACGGGCGTATTCAGATCGAGGTGTTCCACTCGGCGCAGCTCGGCGAAGAGAGCGATGCCATCGAGCAAGTGCAGTTCGGCGGTATCGACTTCACCCGCGTCTCGATCTCTCCGCTCTCGGCGTTTGTGCCGGAGCTGGACGCGTTCCAGATGCCGTTTCTCTACAACGACGCCGACCACATGTGGGATGTGCTCCGGGGTGAAATCGGCCGCGAGATGTTCGAGGAACTCGAGGAGCACGGCTTCGTGGGCCTCACCTGGTACGACGGTGGTTCCCGCAACTTCTACACCACCTCGTTGGTGGAGACGGTCGACGACCTCGAAGGTCTCAACATCCGCGTGCAGGAAGCGCCGCTCATGATGGACATGGTTGAGCTACTTGGCGCTACGCCGGTGCCGATGCCGTTCGGCGAGGTATACAGCGGGCTGCAGACCGGCGTGATCGACGGTGCCGAGAACAACTGGCCGAGCTATCTTACCACGAGCCATTACGAGGTTGCTCCCTACTTCATCGAGAACAAGCATACGATGGTGCCGGAGATCACGGTTGCGAGCATGGAGGTTTGGGAGACGCTCTCGCCTGAAGATCAAGAGATCATTCGCGAGGCGGCTTGGGAGTCGATCGATCATCAGAAGCGCCTATGGGCCGATTTTGAGGAAGAGGCCGAGGAAGAAATTCGTGCCGCGGGCAACACAATTACCGAGCCGAGTGCCGAGGTGTTGGCGGAGATGCAGGAGCGCATGCAACCGCTGTACGACCGGCAGCCCGGCCACGTAAAGGATATGATCGAGCGCATCCAAGCCTACGGCGGGCGCTAACGCGTATCCAGTCTGTTGGAGCTGTTGGAAACGTGCAGCTCTGACGCCGGCATTTCAGAACGCGACCCGCAGACGGCGGTCTTTATGAGCGATCGTTGCGCGGGTCGCTTTCGTACGCACGTTGTACGGAGGCGAAACGATGACAAAAGTGATTCAAGCATTCAACGTCGTGTTCCTCGCTCTCATCAGTATCGCCAAGTTACTCATTGTCGCGATGACGGTAATCGTCGGGGTCACGGTATATCTACGCTATGTGGTAGGCCACGGGGTGCGATGGTCCGCCGAGATGGCACAGGTGCTGCAGGTGTGGTTCACCTTCATCGCGATGGCGCTCGGTGTCCGTAAGGGCATGCATATCTCGATCAACATCATGCCGGAGAATCTTTCGCCGAAGATCAGCTTCGTTCTCGCGAAACTGCAGAACGTTCTTGTGGGCGGGGTCGGCGTCGTGCTGTTTGTGTACGGCCGGCAACTGGTGCAGTCTACGATGCGGTCGGTGTTGCCGGCTACCGGGATGCCGTCGGGCTATCTGTACCTGATTATGCCGATTTGCGGTGTGTTGTTGATCGCGGAGTCGTTAATCGATCTGTTCGGGATAGACCGTCGCGATGCCTGGATGGCGCCCTACCTCGGCGAGGACGAGATCGAGCTCGAGGAGAAGGTGGAGCACGGTCGAGAGGAAGCTGAGCGCTTGTTCGGGACCGAGGTGAGCGAGACCGCGGTGAAGGAGAACGGTGATGGGTAATCCGGTTGCAGTCTGGCTTTTGATCGGAACCTTCCTCGGGCTTCTCGTGCTCAAGCTTCCGATAACGTTCGCGCTCGCGGTCTCCTCGATCGTGACCGGGATGTACTTGAACGTCAGTATGCTGAGCATCGTGCAGCGGATGGCTTCCGGAGTACGTACCTTCTCGTTGCTCGCGATTCCGTTCTTCATCCTGACCGGCGAGCTTATGTCGAAGGGCGGAATCTCGCATCGCTTGATTCAGTTCTCGAATGCGCTGATCGGGCGATTTCGCGGCGGGCTTGCGCTCGTAAACGTCATGGCGAGTATGTTTTTCGGC